>JAEWDG010000118.1 GCA_023390215.1 Bacteroidota bacterium
GTCAACATTTAATCGAACCATAAAAAAAGTCCGGGCAAATACCCGGACTTGAATAACAATTAAATTATGCTTATTGCTTTATTATTCTTAACACTGTATTATCCTGCAGTTTCAACAGGTATAAACCGGCGGGTAAGTCTGTTACATTTAACTTATACGGCAATGCATTGATATTTAATCTCCGCACAACAACACCCAACTCGTTCATGAGTACGGCGTTCGTGTTAAGCAAGTTCAGGTTATTGGTTTCAAGTGTGGCAACGCCCTGAACAGGTTGAGGGGAGATCCTCATGAAATAGAATGATTTTTTCAGTTTCACTATGTTTCTGTATTCGAAACTTCCGTCCTGATCAACCATTTTAAGCCGGTAATAATTATCTCCTTTTAATGGACTTTCATCGGTATACCTGTATTGGAAGGAATTTGCCTCGTTCGCGATCAGGGTAGCAATATCAGACCAGCTACTTCCGCCGCTGCTTCGTTGCAATACATAATTTTTCATATTGCTTTGGTCCGCAACTTTCCAGTCGAGCCTGTTCGATTTTGTAAGACTTACCCCAGTAAATGATACCAGCTTAACAGGTATGATACCATGTGTTCTCAGGTTAATTCTTAAAACAAAAGTTTGTTCAAACGCCTGACCAAATGTTTCAACATTGGTCCAGGTACCACCCGGTATCGAAGGCCAGTTCACCCAAACAGTTCCAGGGGTAAATATATTGTCTGTTGTAGCCAAAGCAAGTGTCGAATCAAATTCCACTGCTGTTACAACATATCTGCCTGGATCCAGCGTAACACTTCCTCCGTAAATAGGCAGTACTTTACTAAAGGCATCGTTATTTTCATATAACAATGTATCCGTGGAAGCTAATATTGTGGTAGGATTACCTTGCGCGTCAGTATTCCAAACCACGCATGCATATTTACGCCCTGTGTAACCTTGTGTATATGCTGCAGAAATCGAGGTGAGATCAACCAAAGTATTTATTGAGAAGGATTGCCCCAGGTAACCCACTTCTCCAGCTCCGATACCCAGCGAACCGGTAAAATTATTATCATCCCGGGCCATTGTGGTGTCAGTCAGAATGAAACTTTTTGTCAACGTATCATTCACAGGGTTTTGTTCGGTCTGGGTCATTTGTGGGTAATACTTAACTGTGTATGTTCCCTGCTCGGTTGGCGTAAACGTTCCGCAGTTAAATGAAGCCTGCGCTGATGAAGGTAAACTTGCTACCGGAGTGCCGGTAGTAACCTGAACCGGTGTTGGATTACCGTCCTGATATACTGCAGCAACGAGGTTCGCATTGGTTAGGGTTACGCCTCCGACATTTGTAACTGCGCCCCACAGCTCAAAAACCGGTGATTGGGTTTGTGAATATTGCGTGTATTCGTAAGGAGCACCAAACGTTACAGATGCGTCAACCTGGCCTAAGCCTTCAACAAGAACATCATCAATCAGCAGAAGAAATTTATCGTTTGAATTATTTCTGAAACCAATATAAACAGTTTGACCACGGTACGCAGGTCCAAGAACTACAGTGTGCGGAGTCCAGCTTGCGCTTTCAGCAGTCGTGGAGAAAATCACCGTAGAAGAGGAAACCATGTTTCCCAAACTTCCTGTACCACCTGTGGGCGGAACCGTCATGATTCTCACTTCGTAACCATCTCTGAAATCCACATCATATGCAATGGCATTCCATGATACCCTGCTGTCAACATCCGCAGGGAGCGCGATGCCGGGGGTCCACATCCAATCATCAGCTGCACCGGCTGGCGAATACCATGAAGTTGAGAAAGCGGCACTATCCGCCACGTTGTATGCGAAATCTTCTCTGCGTTCCCAGGCTTCATTAACATAAGAAACAGCACCTGCTGGCGTTCTGTTATCTACATTTCTTAAAAACCATCCTGTAGGAAAGCTATATGTACCTGGCCCTCCGGCTGTGCTTCCGGGCACACCATCAAAATCTTCACTAAATAATACCTGCGCTGAAAGCGTTGCAGGAAGAAACAGAGCCAGAAAAACAGCAGATAAGGTGATAAGTAATTTTTGCTTCATACTGACGTTGGTTTGATCGTTAATTGATACCTAAGATAAAATATTTGGGAAAGTTATAGCTTTTAAATGTATATACGGTGATTATCAGCAATTGATCCGTAAAAATCCGCACAAATACATTCAAAAATGAAAATGTCTTTCAGTGTTCCATGATTTTTTTTCGACAAAACTGAAACGCTTGTAAACGAAATCTTTTTGACTGCAAGATTAGATTTTATGGTTGAGCTTATCAGCACACAAAACGCTGCTTAGGAATTTCAAAGCATTATTTTTTTCGGAAAAATATTTCTGATAAATGAAAAATCGACCGGCAAATGCCGATCGTTTTGTTGGGTTACCTGGATTCGAACCAAGACAGACAGAATCAAAATCTGTAGTGCTACCATTACACCATAACCCAGTTCCTTTTTGGGAGTGCAAAAATAAGGGCCATCCTAAATGCACCCAAATGTTTTTAAGGCTAAAACACGAAAAAAGGGCTGAAGTTCAGCCCCTTGGTTGGGTCACTAGGTTTCGAACCCAGACAGACAGAATCAGAATCTGTAGTGCTACCGTTACACCATGACCCATTAGCGGACGGCAAATTTACAAATCATCCGTTTATTTTTCAAGCGTTTTTTAGCAATTCAGGCAGTTCTTCAGCATCTTCTTTCTCTTTGAGTGATTTGATCAGGTCCAAAGCCTCTGCCACTACATCCGCCATAATAGTAATAATGGAACCGGACCTGGCATTTTCATAGGCATGCATGATTGCCTGCTTTTCATTGTAAATAATCGTGAGCGGAATTTCCAGGGGCTGTGTTTCTTTGATCCCCTCCAGAAGAAGATTCACAATCTCTTCCGCGGTTCTTCCCCTCAGATGTTTATCCTGTCTTATTATGATCTCATCGAAATATCTTCCGGAGATCCTACCCAACTCGCGAATATCATCATCCCTCCGGTCGCCGGTACCACTAATGATACCGACCCTTGGCGTTCCGTCAAGTTTCGTCACAAAATCACAAAGCAGTTCGAGGCCCGCGGGATTATGGGCAAAGTCGACCAGGAATTTAAAATTCCGGAACTGGAACAGGTTTAAACGTCCGGGCGTTTGTGTAGGCGAAGGAATGAATGTCTGTAATGCCAAACGAATGTCATCTATAGAAATATTCCTCCAGAAATATGTGCTCAACACAGCAGGTAAACAATTCATCACATTGTGCAGTGCTTTTCCTGCGAAAGTGATGGGAACTTCGGCAACTTTTATCTCCCTTATTTTCCAGGTACCTTTCATAATGGTGATATAACCATTCTCGAATACCGCTGCATATCCACCTTTCTTACAATGTTCGATAATACGCGGATTTTGCTCATCCATACTGAACAGCGCAACGTGACAACTCAGATCTTTCTGCATCTCAAATACAAGATCATCGTCTGCATTTAAGATCGCGTATCCTGTTTTTTTCACTGTTTGCGGAACGACAGATTTCACTTTGGCCATCTGCTCCATAGAATCTATTCCACCCAACCCAATATGGTCTGCACTGATATTCGTGACAATGGCCACATCACAGGTGCGGAAGGCCAATCCATTTTTTAGAATACCCCCGCGTGCACATTCAAGCACAGCAAAATCAACGGTTGGATCTTTCAGTACGAACTGCGAAGAAACAGGCCCTGTACAGTCGCCCTTCATCATCAACTGGCTCTGAATATATACGCCATCGCTGGTAGTGTAACCCACTTTATAACCTGCTGTCTTCACAATATGCGCAGTTATCCGGGTGGTGGTTGTTTTCCCGTTTGTTCCCGTGATCGTGATGATGGGAATGGTGCCTTCATGCCCTCTCGGAAAAAGCATATCCACTACAGGTTCCGCTACATTTCTCGGAAGACCTTCTGAAGGATCTATATGCATGCGGAAGCCCGGAGCCGCATTCACTTCCAGTACGGCTCCCCCGTTTTCCATAATAGGCGCATGCAGGTCCTGCGCCATGATGTCAATACCACAGATATCCAGTCCAATGATTTTTGCGATCCGCTCGCACATTACAATATTGGCCGGATGTACTTCATCGGTAACATCCGTACTTGTACCGCCCGTTGAAAGATTCGCAGTAGGTTTCAATAAAACCAATTCGTCTTTTGCCGGAATGGTTTCGAGGGTATATCCTTTATCGTCCAGCATCTTCTGTGTGAATTGATCGATGGTGATCTGGGTCAATACTTTTTCATGACCGTATCCCCTTCTCGGATCCATGTTGGTAATGTCGATCAGTTCCCTGATGTTCGTTCTCCCGTCTCCGGTAACGGCAGCGGGTGTACGAAGTGCCGCACAAATGAATTTATAATTGATCACCAGCACCCGGAAATCAAAACCTGTAATGAACTTTTCGATGATCACACTCCTGCCGTATTGTTTGGCCGCAGCAAATGCCACCAGCGCCTGTTCCCAGTTAACAATATTCGTCGTATTGCCTTTTCCGTGATTGCCATCAATGGGTTTGATCACCACAGGATAACCGATACGGTTAATTGCAGCCTGCAGACCCTCCTCTGTTCGTACTACGTCTCCCTTGGGTACAGGAATTTCAGCGGCTTCCAGGAGGTTTTTGGTTTCTTCTTTATCGCAGGCGATATCCACCGCAATATTACTGGTGGTGCTGGCAATGGTTGCGCGTATTCTTTTTTGATGTACGCCATAGCCTAACTGTACGAGCGAATGTTTGTTCAGGCGTATATATGGAATACCTCTTCGTGCAGCTTCTTCTACGATACATCCTGTACTGGGTCCCAGCCGTGTTTCCTCTCTGATCTCTCTCAACCGTTGTATGTCATCATTCAAAACATAATCCTCTCCCTTTATTAGGGCCTCGACCATGGCAAATGCAGCTTTGCCCGCATACACACCTGCGTCTTCCTCCATATAACTGAACACCACATAGTATTCACCATGATTGCCGGTTCCCCGTGTCCGGCCAAAACCCGTATCCATACCTGCCAGGGTCTGCATTTCCAGCGCAACATGTTCTATGATATGGCCCATCCAGGTACCTTCATCCACGCGTTCGAAAAAACCGCCTGGCTTTCCCACGCTGCACCTGTGTTCATACAGGCTCGGCATAACTTTTTCCAACCTCTCACGAAACCCGGGAATTTTATCTGAAGGTATTTCCTCCATCTCTTCCAGGTCAATTTTCATCTGTATCAATCTGATCCGGTTCACACTCCAGTAATTGGGGCCCCGTAGTATCTTGGTCTCAAGAATCTTCATATATGCAGCCAGGTTATTTGTCAGGAAATTAAGGGAATCCCTGCTGTTTTCAAAATCAAAACCCGGGATCCCAGCCAACGTTGTAAAATCAACTATTTCAATACTTCTTCGATCACATGACCCACACACCCATTCGGCATTTGAATATGCAGCATAGCGGCCAGGGTAGCAGCGATATCAGTCATATACGTTTTGCGGTGTAAACTTCCCGGTTTAACCTTCCAGCCATACCATATAAGTGGAATATGCGCATCATAAGGATTCCAGGCTCCATGCGTAGTGCCTTTGGAACCGCCATTAAAATAATTCGGTTTAAGTATGATTTGTATATCGCCTGATCTCGATGGATTGTAACTATTACGGATAACAGAAGCGATGGGCTCAGGCATTGTGTAATTTGCTAATTTCTTCAATGGAAAAGCAAAAGCTACCTCGGGTCTTTCCAATAATTTGTCTGAAATGAATGCTTCAACGGAATCCCGGTTCAAATGTTTTGCTTCAATGAAATCCCCGCGCAGATAGAACTGATGGTTTTCATCATTAAAAACGATGTTACTGATACCGTACTGCCGCAAACAAACCGCATTGATCTCACTGAGCATTGCTGCTTCGTTAGCCAAACCCGCAGGAATATTATGTGCGCGGTTGAAAGCAGGCACTTGCGCCACTCCGTGGTCGGCAGATAGAAACAAAAGATATTGTCCTTTGCCGACCGCAGAATCAAGGTAGCTGAGAAATGAGGCAATATCACGGTCCAGCCTTATAAACGCATCTTCAGCTTCCAGGCTGTTAGGGCCGAATGTATGCCCGATATAATCCGTAGAAGAAATACTGAGTGCCAGCATATCCGTAGCCTTACCCCTTCCGAGCCGTTCTGATGCAATGGCCTGTTTCGCAAAATTGAACGTATGTGTCGCCCCATCAGGTGTAAATTTAAACGCGAGGTAACGGTTACTATCGGTTAGGGATATACGATGCGGAAAAACCGGTTGCTGCTCTCCCGGAATATTTTCTTCAAATGGCATATCATCAACGGTTGATGCTTCGTATTTTGATGCGGGCAATAACAACTCCCAGGGCCTGGTCATCATCTTGTCAGCGGGATGTTGATCGTTTATATTTACCACCCAGGAGGGTAATTGATTCATATAGTAAGTGCTGCTGATCCAGTTGCCGGTTTTCTCATCCATCCAGTAAGCTGCATCCGCAGAATGTCCTGCAGGTAAAATCGAAGCGCGGTCTTTCAATGAAATACCAATTATTTTTCCCCTGAAATTTTCTGCGAGATGAAGTTCGTCTCCAATCGTTGTGACCAGCATCCTGCGCGGGCTCATCAATCCGGAATTCGCCGGAGTACCCAATGGCTTTACCGTTGCATCATCGGTACAATAAACAACTTTTTGTTCTGAACGCTCATACCAGTTATTCCCAATTATTCCATTGATTGCAGGAACGCTGCCGGAATATATGCAGGCGTGTCCCGCGGCTGTGTAGGTGGGTATAAAAGCAATCATGGTTTGCGCACAATTAAATCCTTCTTCCCTCAGCCTGTTGAAGCCTCCTGAACTATAAAGATCCTGGAAGCGGTATAAATAATCCCAGCGCATCTGATCAATCACCAGCCCCACGATAAGTTTTGGACGTTCAAATGTCTGTGCATGTATTCCTGATAGAAGTACAAAAAAGGAAAGCAGGTAAAAAAAACAATATTTAACAGCGTTCATGATTTGTCAAAGTTAGCTGGCCTGCACGATCGCCATACAGCCCAATGTTACATTAATGTTACGCGGTTCTCTTAATTTTGCAGCCATCTAAGGACTAAGTCCTTTAGCAATCAAAAATTCACTTATGGACGTATTTGAAAAATTCATGAAAGATGGTGGCCCTTTAGGTCAGCACATGGACCGTGCACACGGTTATTTTACATTTCCCAAACTGGAGGGAGAATTGGGGCCGAGAATGAAATTCAGAGGTAAGGAAATGATCGTTTGGAGCCTGAACAATTACCTTGGACTGGTAAATCACCCGGAAGTAAGAAAAGTGGATGCCGAAGCGGCTGTAAAATATGGCATGGGTAATCCTATGGGTGCGCGTATGATGAGCGGAAACACGGCTAAACATGAGGAACTCGAAAAAGTGATCAGTGAATTCGTAAAACGTGAGGATACGATGTTGCTGAATTTCGGATATCAGGGAATAATGAGTTGTATAGATGCCCTGGTGAACCGCCGTGACGTAATTGTATACGACGCGGAGTCGCACGCGTGTATTGTGGATGGTGTTCGTTTACATATGGGAAACCGGTACGCGTTCAAACATAATGATATCGAAGATTGTGAAAAGCAATTACAACGCGCCACAGAACTGGCTAATAAGAACGGTGGTGGTATTTTACTTATTACAGAAGGTGTATTCGGAATGGATGGTGAGCAGGGTATACTGAAGGAGATTGCTGCATTGAAAAAGAAATATGAGTTCCGCATTCTGATCGACGATGCGCATGGCTTTGGCTATATGGGTCCGGATGGTGCAGGCGCGGATACAGCCCAGCACTGCGAAGCAGATATAGATCTTTACTTCAGCACTTTTGTAAAAAGTATGGGAAGCATCGGCGCATTTATCAGTGGGCCAAAAGCTGTAATCAATTATCTGCGCTACAATACCCGGAGCCAGATCTTTGCGAAGAGTTTACCATTGATCATTGTAGAAGGTATGCTGAAAAGGATGGAGATGGTTAAAACCATGCCTGAGTTGCGGGAAAAACTTTGGTCTAACGTGAACAGGATCCAACAGGGCCTGAAAGACCGGGGATTCGATATTGGCCGTACCAACTCACCCGTAACGCCGGTTTACATGAAGGGTGATGTTCCCGAGGCTACGCAGATGGTGATGGACCTGAGGGAAAATTATCACATCTTCTGTTCTATCGTGGTATATCCGGTGATCCCTAAAGGAGATATCATCTACCGGATTATCCCTACAGCGGCCCACAGCGATGCCGATATAGATGAAACATTAAAAGCATTTGAGGAGACCAAGAAAAAACTCGACGAAGGAAAATATAAAGCCGAACATATACCGAATATGGCGGATGCTGGAATATGATGAAGGGGCTCTGCCCCTTTTTTTTATGTCTTTATCTTTTTCCGGAACCTCTGCTGCATAAAATAAATAAACAAACCACTACCCAATACCGCAGCGAAACTACCAATGCTTGCGAGACCGGTGGAAAAAAATACATAGGTCCATATTAAAATAGCCAGTACGACCGGTATAGGATATAACGGCATGCGATAGACGCCGCCTGGAATGGATTCTCTTTTTCGCAGCATCATCAACCCCACGGCCTGGCCAATAAACTGTACGATGATCCGCATCGCAAGAATACCGCTGATGGTTTCTTTCAAACGGAAGGTAAGACTGAAGATAAATGCAATGGACGCAATAACCAGCAGGGAAACATATGGAAATTCTTTTTTGGGATGCAGCTTTGCGAAGATTTTAAAAAAGCTTCCGTCAGCTGCCGCAGCGTATGGCACACGGCTATACCC
>JAEWDG010000173.1 GCA_023390215.1 Bacteroidota bacterium
GCACCCTGAATACCCGCGCCAATTGCAACCACTTCATCCGGATTTACTCCTTTATGTGGTTTCTTATCAAAAAACTTTTCTACGATCTCCTGTACTTTAGGAATACGGGTAGATCCACCAACCAGGATCACTTCATCAATCTGTGAACGTGTAAGTCCTGCGTCTTTCAATGCCTGTTCGCAAGGCTTTAAACATCTTTCAAAGAGTTTATCAGCAAGCGCTTCAAATTTCGCACGGGTCAATTTTTTTACCAGGTGCTTGGGCACACCGTCAACCGCGGTGATGTAAGGAAGATTTATTTCTGTTTCTGCAGAAGAAGATAATTCCACTTTCGCTTTTTCAGCTGCTTCTTTCAAACGTTGCAGGGCCATGGGATCTTTCCGCAGATCGATCGCTTCGTCAGTTTTAAATTCATCTGCGAGCCAGTCCATGATCACCTTATCGAAATCATCACCGCCTAGATGCGTATCACCGTTGGTAGATTTCACTTCGAACACTCCATCACCAAGTTCAAGAACAGAGATATCAAAAGTACCTCCACCCAAATCGAACACGGCGATCTTCTGGTCTTTTCCTTTTTTATCTAAACCATAAGCCAGAGCCGCAGCAGTTGGTTCATTAACGATACGACGAACATTCAAACCCGCGATCTCGCCAGCTTCTTTAGTGGCCTGGCGCTGCGCATCGTTAAAATATGCAGGCACAGTGATCACAGCTTCGTTCACCTCCTGACCCAGGTAATCCTCCGCGGTCTTCTTCATTTTCTGAAGAACCATGGCGCTGATTTCCTGTGGTGTATATAAACGGCCATCGATATCAATACGAACGGTATTGTTATCTCCTTTTACAATCTTATAACTCCAGTGTGTGCTTTCTTCTGTTACCTCGTCAAACCTGCGGCCCATGAAACGTTTAACGCTGGATATCGTGTTTTGCGGGTTGGTGATTGCCTGCCTCTTAGCCGGGTCACCTACCTTGCGTTCCCCGTTTTTCAGAAAAGCCACGACCGAGGGTGTCGTGCGGCGACCTTCATCGTTTGCAATTACGACGGGTTCATTACCCTCCATAACCGAAACACAACTATTGGTCGTACCGAGGTCAATTCCTATTATTTTTCCCATGATTAAATATTTTTTTGTTTGCTAAGAGATTGTCAATCATTATGCCAACGCACATTAAGTGCTAAAATGGCAGTCAACGCGAAATAACCTGAATAAGTGCTATTTAAAGGCAGATTTTTGGCAGTAAGACTTAGATTTTAGTACTTAGTATTCAGTACCCAGTACGTAGGTTTTTGTGATCTGAAAACTTTGACCTTTTGAAACTTGAACCTATAAACCTCTTGAACCTCTTGAACCCTTTGAACCTTGAACTTCTTGAACCTTGAACCTCTTGAACTTCTTGAACTTCTTGAACCTATGAAACCTCTTCCTTACAACCCATTTCTCTTATCTTCCAAATATTTACCCCGGATAATGGAACTCATCTGTTGATTTTTCACCTTACTTTCTACCCATGAGATAACATCCAGGTAAGCAAAGGTTCTGGTCTGAAACCGGCTTTTTTCCAGCTTCTTGATCTGCGTCAAAAATGCCTCGAAGGCCGGCTGAAGCTGGTTTGGAGGCACGTAGAAATTTGAACGTATAAACTTGAACATCGCTTCTTCAATGACGGTGAGGTTTTCCATTTTCGCCATGAAACGATAAACCGATCGGGTGAGATACTCCACAAGCTCAAAATTGCCCAGCTCATAGTGCGCTAACAGATGCAATAGTCGCGCATAACATTGAAGATCAAAACGCAGATCTACATTTTCGTTGATTATGCGTTGCAGATAATCTATGGATTTCCCATAGTCTCCATAGCCAAAATATAACATCGCCACTTTATAATTGAAGACGAGGATGCGATGACGGTCCAGATATAGTTGATAATGCGCTATTTCTTTTTCAATCTCCGGAATAAGTTTTAGTCCCTCTCCAAAACTCCCCTGCATGATATGCATATTTAACTGAGCACTTCGGATATACACAAATGCCTGGATGCGGTTATTGTCGTGCGCGTTTGCTGTTGCTGATCTGCCGAATGTTTCAAACAATCTTAAGGTCGCATGAAAGCCACGGTAATTGCGCAGGTCGAAATGCGCATTCAGCAGGTTATGCATACCCTTTATATAATGCCCCGTTTCCACCCCGATCATCAGCGGATTCTCATAATAGAGATCCACCCATTTCTGCGTATAGCGGTAGTACATCAAAAAATCCTGTCTTATAAATGCGAACCAGGCATAACACTGATAGAGGTATAATCTTTCATAAAAACCATCATAGCTATGCGCATCGGCAGGTAACTGCGTCTTGAAAAAGGCCTTTACAGACTCTTCATCTTTTTCGTTTCTCGCGTGGCCATTTCTGATGTAAAAACTATAAAGTTGTAAAGCAAGATTTGAAAGATGGGTAATGTTGCGGCGACGCCTGTTAACTTCATCAGCTTCCTGAGATAACTGATCGGCGCGGTTTTGCATGCTCCTCGTGATATGCAGGGTTTCAATTTTTTTCTCCAGCGAAATAACCTGGATCAGAAAACTATGCTGATTATAATTACGGGCCAGCTCTTTAGTTTTATCGAGTATGCGTAAGGCCTGAAGATAGAGCCCTTTGTTATACAGGATCCTTGCATAATCTAATTGTTCGTGCAGATTCAGGTCGATACTTTCAGTGCTGTTTAACAGGCGAAGGCTGGCAAGAATCTCTTTATACAAATGCGATTTAAGATTAGCCAGCTGAGGCTTTTTTATAGAACTCACTTTCCTGAGAAGCGCTGCTTCATCATACTCCGGCAGCCTGTCCAGCGCATCGAACAACTCCACAATCTTAAGGTCTTTATTACCCGAGCTCCGGGTGATAAACAGCTTGAAATTCCGCTTTTCCGCCTTTTGCAGCGACTTAATAAGTTGAAATAATATGTCGGCCGAACGGTTGGGCATCATGAATTAAAATAGGCAAAACCTAATACAGGCAAGGGTTTTTCTAAATATAACCGCTTTTAAGCGTGGTAAATGCGGCAATATTTTGATTTCACATCCTCTTCTTTACTGAATAGTTTTACACCCAGAAGTAAGAGAACGAAGAAAGCAGCAAACAATCGTTAGAAAAATAACAAGCAATCGCGCGGAAGACTTAAGAGCTGTGCCCTGTAAGGTTCGCAAATTTAAAAAACGAAATTAAAAGATAAAATCTTTTTTTATATAGCAAGCAATCGTTAAAGTCCCTCCGTTTCCACGGGGGGACTATCTTTTTGTACCGAAACTGAAATGTTTCTGGCTTAAATAACTGATGGTTATAACGATAGCGGTATTAATTATCTGACTGATCATCGCGGGCCAAAGAAATACTTCAACGAATAATTTAAGGAGTAGATAGTTGATCACCAGATTCACAACAAAACTTAGCCCGTAACGAAACAATTGAATACGACCACGCAGATTTGATGCGAGGAAAACGATGTATTTATTCAGCAAAAATCCCGCGCTGAACGACACAATAAATGAAAGGAACATGGCCGCGATATGCGGTTTGAAAGCAAAGAACCCGAAATCAAAAACCTGCTTATCGAATATGTAATGGTAAGCGACATAATATACCACCAGGCCCAGCACCGTATTAATCCCTCCGCAGGCTGCATAACGGAATGTTTGCAGGGGCATGAATTTCCGGAACGGGGGATAAAATACATCCAATATGGTATGTATGGCCTGGCGCATGGATATTAATTACCATAAAGCGTTTCGCGCATCGATTTCACGCGTTCATCCGCCAGGTATTCGTCTTAGGTCATCAACTTATCGATCATACCGTTAGGCGTAATTTCAACGATCCTGTTAGCCACAGTTTGCATAAACTGATGATCATGTGTGGTGAACAGTACGATTCCCGGGTACGCGATAACGTTATCATTGAAAGAAATAATACTTTCCAGATCGAGGTGATTGGTTGGTTCATCCAGGATCAGCACATTCGGATTCTGCAACATCATTTTACTGATCATACAACGCACTTTTTCTCCACCGCTCAATACATTGGTTTTCTTCATGATCTCATCACCGCTGAATAACATCTTCCCCAAAAAGCCGCGAAGGAAATCTTCGTCCGCATCTTTTGTTCCCGGCGGAACAAACTGACGGAGCCAGTCCATCAGGTTATCACTGTTTCCCTGAAAATATTCTGCGTTATCGTTTGGAAGATAGGCTGTGGTAACGGTTGTGCCCCATTCATAAGTTCCGCCATCAGCGGGCATTTTACCGTTTATTACTTCAAAAAAACTGGTGAGTGCCAGTGGGTCACGGCTAAGAAAAGCGATCTTATCTCCTTTTTGTACATCAAAATGTAATTTGCTGAACAGCCGCTTACCATCGATTGATTTTGAAAGGTCAGTAATCTTCAATATTTCATTGCCTACTTCTCTTTCCGGCTTGAAAATGATTCCCGGGTAACGGCGGTTGCTCGGTGTAATATCTTCAAACACCAGCTTATCCAGCGCCTTCTTGCGCGAGGTAGCCTGTTTTGATTTCGATGCATTCGCACTGAAACGCGCGATGAAGTCGAGAAGATCCTTACGCTTCTCTTCCATTTTTTTATTCTTATCAGAAGCCTGGCGGGCGGCTAATTGAGAAGTCTCATACCAGAAGGTATAGTTACCTGTATAGATCTTTATTTTTTGCTTGTCAACATCTGCCACATGTGTACACACGGCATCCAAAAAGTGACGGTCGTGACTAACTACCAATACGATGTTTTCATAATCAGCGAGAAAATTCTCAAGCCAGCCAATGGTTTCCACATCGAGGTTGTTCGTTGGTTCATCCAGCAACAGAATATCCGGATTACCAAATAAAGCCTGGGCAAGTAGCACACGCACTTTAAGATTGGCACTTACATCCTTCATAAGGACCTGATGAAGATCGTCTTTAACGCCAAGCTCACTGAGCAGTGTGGCAGCATCGCTTTCAGCAGTATATCCACCCATTTCTCCAAACTCATGTTCGAGTTCTCCTGCCTTGATTCCATCGGCCTCAGAAAAATCTTCTTTTGAATAGATGGCATCGCGCTCATGCATAACCGACCATAATTTTTTGTGGCCCATCATTACCGTATTCAACACTGTATACTCATCAAACGCGAACTGGTTCTGGTTTAATACCGCCATGCGTTCCCCCGGCGTTATATCCACTGTGCCTTTATTCGGCTCAATTTCTCCACTAACGATTTTCAGGAAAGTAGATTTTCCCGCTCCATTCGCACCAATTATTCCGTAACAATTTCCTTTGGTGAAATTGATATTTACTTCATCGAAGAGAACCCGCTTGCCATAGGCCAGCGTTACATTATTTACACTGATCATAATTTCCTAAAAGTTTGCAAAGGTAGCTGTAAACCACGGAAATGGAATGGAAAATCACAGCTATTTCCGGCAGTGCAGAGAAGATCATTTTAGAGATTATCTTATTGTAAATCGTGATGAAGACGTAACACGCAATGAGATCGGCTGCCCCAAAAAGCCCCCGGATCAACACCTGTTTTTCGGGGCTAATTGGTTACATTTGCGAGGTTTATCATAATATGTCGGTCTTACACATTCTTCAACAATATACTATTGAAAGCCTGAACGTTTTATATAACGATTCCTTCAATAGCAATGATTTCCAGGTTAACCAAACCAAATCTGAGTTCGAAGGCGATTACACAATCGTTCTTTTTAGTCTTGTTAAAAAGTTGAAACTTTCTCCCGAGGCAATTGGTACGGCATTGGGGAACCAACTTTTACACCACTACCCCGGGATCTTCGATAACTATAATATCATAAAGGGTTTTCTCAATCTTCATTTTGCAGATTCATTCTGGGTCGGGCTTCTTGGTGAATTTCAAAAACCGGATTATGGCAGAAATCCTGCATCAGGTCAGAGGGTAATGGTGGAATATTCCTCACCCAATACCAACAAACCATTGCATTTAGGCCACCTGAGAAATAACTTCCTGGGGTGGTCGGTTGCCGAAATCTTAAAGGCAAACGGCAATGAGGTATTTAAAAGCTGTATTGTAAATGACCGGGGCGTACATATTTGTAAGAGTATGCTTGCCTGGAAAAAATGGGGTAACAACGCAACGCCGGAATCTACAGGCATTAAAGGTGACCATCTTGTGGGAGATTTTTATGTAAAGTTTGAAAACGCCCTCAAAGAAGAATCTGAAACGTTGCGGCAAAAAGAGAACGCGGGTGATATGGATCATTATGATCCCGAAACCCGTGTGAAGGTCGGGAATTTAAAAACTGCATTATCGAAACTTGATCCTGCGGATTCAAAGTTGCATGATAAGCGTAATAAAATAAATGATGAATTAAAAGAACTACGCAGGAGCGCTACGCCACTTATGCAGGAAGTGAAACAGATGCTGGTGGATTGGGAAGCCGGAAAACCGGACGTGATTGCATTGTGGAAGCAAATGAATAATTGGGTGTACGAGGGCTTTGATATTACCTATAATAAAATTGGCAGCGATTTCGATAAGATATATTATGAAAGCAACACGTACCTGCTTGGAAAAGACATTGTAGAGCAGGGTTTACAGAAAAATGTTTTTTATAAAAAAGAAGATGGGAGTGTCTGGATTGATTTGAGGAACGAAGGCCTGGATGAAAAACTGGTTTTGCGTAAAGACGGTACCTCGGTTTACATCACGCAGGACATTGGGTTGGCTGAACAGAAATATGAAGAATTCAGGAATGATCAAAGCATTTATGTGATCGCCGATGAACAGAACTATCATATGAAAGTTCTGAAACTGATCTGTCAAAAGCTTGGGTTAACATTTGCAAATGATATCCATCATTTGAGCTATGGTATGGTAGAACTCCCGAGTGGAAGAATGAAAAGCCGTGAGGGTACAGTGGTGGATGCGGATGACATCGTTGCTGAAATGATAGAAACTGCGGCCAGGCATACCAGTGAGTTGGGGAAAGTGAAGGATTTCTCTAAGGAGGAACTGGTGGGGTTGTATGAGATGCTGGCACTGGGGGCGTTGAAATTTTACCTGTTACGCGTGGATCCTAAAAAAAGAATGGTTTTTAATCCCGAGGAGTCGATCGATTTTCACGGATTTACAGGGCCTTTTGTGCAATATACACATGCCCGTATAAAAAGCATCCTGAGAAAAGAACAGCCCGGAGAGGAAACAGAATTTCACTCACCACTGTTACCATTGGAAAAAGAGATCCTGGTTATTATTGAACAGTATCCGACCATTCTGGAACAGGCTGCAAGAGAAATGAATCCTTCGCTTGTGGCCAATTATGTTTTTCACCTCGCAAAAACATTCAATTCTTTTTACGCGGAACATTCTGTTGCAAATGCTGAATCGGGTGAGAAGAAACAGCTGCGTTTGCGGATGGCTGTTAGTACGGCCGGCGTATTAAGATCCGGCATGCATCTCCTTGGTATCAGGGTGCCGGAAAGAATGTAAGTTTATAAATGAATAATTCGAGCACGATTATACGATGAAGAAAAAAGTTACGAAGATCGGGGTATTATGCAGTGGAGGCGATAGCCCGGGTATGAATGCCTGCATAAGGGCCGTGGTAAGAACAGGCATTTATCATGGTCTGGAAGTATTCGGTGTTATGCGTGGGTACGCGGGGATGATCGATGATGATATCTTCAAGATGGAGAGCCGGTCGGTGGCCAATATCATACAGCGCGGTGGTACTGTGCTAAAAACCGCGCGCTGCGCTGAATTCCGTGAACCGGAAGGAAGAAAAAAAGCGTATGAGAATTTAAAAAAACGCGGTATCGACGGTCTGGTGATTCTCGGCGGTGATGGAAGTTTCCGCGGGGCCCAAACCTTTAGTAACGAATTTGATATTCCCTGTATCGGACTGCCCGGCACGATTGATAAGGATATTGCGGGAACAGATTTCACAATCGGTTTCGATACTGCGGTAAACACAGCAGTGGAAGCCATCGATAAAATCAGAGATACTGCTGATGCGCACGACAGGTTGTTCATCATTGAAGTGATGGGCAGGGATGCAGGATACATCGCATTGCATAGCGGCATCGCAACAGGTGCTGAAAATATCCTGATCCCGGAAAAAAAGACCGATACAGAGTCAATTATCCAGGCCCTGGAAGAAAAAGAGAAACGTAAAAAACTCGTGAATCTGATCGTGGTGGCAGAAGGAGACCAGTTTGGCGGCGTTCAACTGGCGAACATCATCAGGGAAAGATTGCCACACCTGGAAACACGAATCGCCATCCTCGGACATATACAACGCGGAGGCTCTCCGACCTGTTTCGACCGCGTTATCGCGAGCCGGATGGGGTATGCTGCCGTTGAATGTTTGATTGAAGGCCGCTTTGATGTGTTTGTAGGAATCGTAAACAACAAAATGAATTATACCCCCCTGAATGAGGCAGTTAAAAAGAAACAAAGGATAAGTGACGAATGGATGAAAATTGTAAAGATTCTCGCTACCTGATTAAGACCATATCTAAACCAATACCATGAGTAAAAACATAAGCAAGTACCTCCACCGCGACATGGACAACCTGGCGGGCGCCTTGCATTCACAAAAGAAAACGAAGATCGTTGCAACGGTGGGACCGTCCTGCAGTTCTTATGAAGCTTTGCTGGAACTGGTAAAAGCCGGCGCGAATGTTTTCCGGCTCAATTTCTCACACGGTACACATGACGACAAAAGGGAGGTGATTGAAAATATCGTACGCATCATACGCACCGAACCTTATAATATTGCAATACTGGCTGATCTGCAGGGGCCCAAGCTCCGTGTGGGTGAACTGGAGAACGGACAAATCGAGTTAAAACCCGGGCATGAATTTATTTTCACAACCGAGAAGATCGTTGGAACCCCTGATAAGATCTATGTTTCCTACCCTAATCTTTGCACCGATGTGAAACCCGGCGAACGTATATTTCTCGACGATGGGAAAATGGAACTTATGGTGAAAGAAGTTTTGAATGATAAGGAAGTGCGCATGAGTGTAACACTGGGAGGAATTTTGTACCCCAAAAAAGGTGTAAACCTTCCGGATTCTGAGCTTACCATGGAGGCCATGACAGCAAAAGATCGCGCAGACCTGGATTTTATTCTCACCCAAAAAATAGACTGGGTAGCCCTTTCATTTGTACGCAAAGCATCTGATATAACCCAGCTCAAAGACATTATTAAAAAACATAACAGCAAACTGAAAGTAATTGCCAAGGTTGAAATGCCCGAGGCGTTGCGGAATCTGCGTGATATCATTCTGGAAAGTGATGGTGTAATGGTAGCCCGCGGAGATCTGGGTGTAGAGGTTCCTGTTGAACAGGTTCCTGTTATTCAAAAGAACATCATCCGCAAAGCGATGCACCGGGCTAAACCCGTAATCGTTGCTACACAAATGATGGAGAGTATGATTGACCGAACCAAACCCAACCGCAGTGAAGTGAGTGATGTGGCTAATGCGGTGATCGAAGGTGCAGACGCCGTTATGTTAAGTGGGGAAACCGCCACAGGTAAATATCCCGTACTCGTAGTTCAAACAATGGCAAAGATCATTTCAGAAATTGAGAGTACGGTATATGAATATGACAGGGAGGAAATGCTGACTCCGCAATCTCATTCTCCTTCTTTCCTCAGCGATGCCGTTTGTTACACTGCATGTAAACTGGCAAAAGATGCAAATGCAAATGCGCTTATCGGAATGACGCAGAGCGGATATACTGCGTTTATGCTTAGCAGTTATCGTCCCCGCTGTCCATTATATATTTTCAGTAAAGAGCGATCACTGATCAATCAGCTTGCGTTGAGCTGGGGCGTTCGCGCGTTTTACTACGCTGAAGAAGAGAGCCTGGATGATATTATTTTCGATGAGATCAACATTCTGAAGGAAAGAGGATTTCTTAAGATCGGCGACGTTGTGATCAACACCGGTTCAACCCCGGTGGAGCAACATCTGCCAACAAATATGGTGAAGATAACCCGCGTTGAAAATTAGACCCAACTGCAGATTATAACGGCTGCAATTATATTTCCGAGCAGGATGTAGAACCCATTTATCAGGTAAAGGCCTATGGGCCTTTTTTCATACACGTAAGATATCGCGATCGCAGACACACCGAAACAAAATCCGGTAACGGCGCCAAGCTTTATACCCCCGGAGATGCCGATTACATTATCCATGCGTACCCGGATAATTGCAATGGCCGCGGCTGTAACGAACATCATCACAAATGAAAAGAACATGATGGGAAACATTCCCTTTTTGGCATCGGGATGTGAGGCATCGACACCTGTGAGGCGGATCCAGGCCTTTCCAAACAGCGCAGAATACCATACAGCACCCAGGATGAAATAACCGAGAGCACCCAGAAAAATGGCAATCCAGTTTAACTCCGAAAAGATTGAGAAGTTCATAAGTTTCAATTTTGGTAAATCGGAAATTAATTATTTTAACCGATAGGTTTATTATTATCTGTTCAGCATATATAACTCAAGTTGCTTCCTCGCTTTTTTCTTTACCGCGTTCTTATAAAATCCGGTCCAGCCCAGCAGCCAACCGGGAAATCCAAAAGCCTGAGCCGCCCAACGATGAAATGAGAACGCATCGCTATGCTCAATGATCTGGTTGCCTTCCAGCTTCATAAATGCTTTTACCCGATTAGTTACTTTCTTACCGGAAAACCGGTAGGTGGCCACCCACTTACAAATCCAATAACCGTCTCCCCTGTCTTCGGGCGCTTCAAAACTCAGCGAAAAATCTCTTGCCTTTGTTGTCAGCATTTCCCACATGGCAAATACCTGTTCCCCGTGCAGAACACCAAAAACCGGATCCGAAAAGACTACATC
>JAEWDG010000217.1 GCA_023390215.1 Bacteroidota bacterium
AAGATCCGCTGAACAAGGCTGATATTGCCCGACAAGCTCCAGAGCATAATGCTAGAATTGATCTGTGTGCCATTAAAATCGCCATTCTCGACCACAAAATTTTCCTTATTCGTAAGAAATAAAGCAGCCGGCCGGTAGATATCGCTGATGCTCTCCATTACAGATTTTTCATTACCGGTTTTTGCGGCCGCCCAGAGCCAGTATGTTTGAACGAAAGGCCAGATGGCATCATTATGATAAGGCGGAATGTTCGGGATCTGTGGATAAATACAGGATATTCCATATGTTGTAACGGGTGTGCGTTGTACAATGGTTTTCGCACGTGCTGCGTCTGCAATTCCAAAGATCACACAAAGGGCTTCGCCCAGGGCTTCCGATCTCGGAGAAGGTATTTTATAATTTCTGCCGTAAAGGAACTGCGCATAATATCCCTGTTCGGGAATCCATAAATAGGTATTGATCCCTTTTTTTATTCTCTCTGCGATCATTTCATACTTGTCTGCTTCATCTTTTTTTCCCAACGCATCTGCCATCAGCGAGAGTACATGATTTGCCTGGTAGTGTACCGCGTTTGTACCCAAACATTCACTTTCGTAGATATCTGCAGGTTGCATCCACTTCGGATAGGTTTGCTCGCGCCAGTCGAGGAAAGAAGACTCACCTTTTACAAGGCCCGTTTCAGGATCATGTACAACTTCAAGATCTGCATCAATGGAATTTTTTACGATCTCATAAGCCTGGGTCAGCCAGTCTCTGTCGCCGGTTGTTTTATATAATTCCCAGGCAGCTACGGCCCAGATCATCCTGTCGGTACTGATTGGCCACGAACCGCCCGTACCGGTATCCTGTATTATTTTTTTCTTCCCGTTCACTTTACGCAGTAAACTGTTTTTCGCAACGCCCGGCTGCATGAATGCCATTGAAAGAATGATGCTGTAACTGATATCGCGGGTCCAAACGCCACCCCATTCTTTTCCCGTACGGAATGTGCTGTCGGGCTCGATGGCTTTGGTCATTTCTTCCAGCGATAAATTATAGATGGCATCACTGATCGGAAAACCGGAATTGTATTGAGGGTATGCAGAAATATCTTTGGTCAGTTTCCAGACAGAATCGGTTATTTTTTCATCCGCTTTTTTATTCATCATTAACGTAACCTCAAAAATTCCATTACCATGTTTGTCTTTCATTCGGAGTTCCTCATGGTTCACGAGATTATCAAAATCCCAGGTCATCGGCGCCGTAGGCCCTGCGATGAAAACACCGTGAAAATCTGATTTGTAGATCCGGTCGCCATTCAGGGTTTCGTAATATCCTTTCTGATCGATCGCTTTAATCAGTTCACTCATATCCACGCGAAATGTTACAGGCGTGTTAGGCGGGATCGTGGCTCCTTTAACTTCAGGTTGATTTAATTGTTTACCAAATGTAATTACCGGTGTCTCCGCATATCCCTTTTTGGCGATTACGGTAAAATGATGTTCCATCCCGGGAATCATTTCATTATCCCGGCCGTTAACAGAAAATTTGAATACAAGATTCGCGGAAGTAGCCAGGTTCGCAGGACTTTTATAATTACTCTGCATTTCAGTTCTGGAAACAGCTTTGGCTGTAAATTTCCCCTGAACAACTTTGTCGGGGTATATGTTAAAAGCAGGAGAGCTGAAGATTGGTTTTTGAGCTTTTGCTGTTATCCCGGAAAGGAGTAACAGGATCATAAACATCCTTTTCATTCGATTGATTTTCGTATGGCCGAAATTACTAAAGGATGCGGTGAACCGGATTAGTTTTCATTTAAAGACCCGGATCATTGGAATATACCCCGTTCTGGGGCATTTTTGTTACAGTGTTAAAGTGAAAATGCACATTGCCGGTGATGCACGGGTTTTGTATAAACATGGATTAACGTACAATCAAAAATAATGATCAGAAAAAATTTATATATCTGTTGTGTAACGATCCTCTCTGCAGTTGTGCTGTATTCATGCAAAAACAGTAAGGCGGATGAGAAGAATAATCCCTTTCCCGCGCGGGATTACAGTATCAATAAAGCCACTGCTTATAATCAGAGATTCCTTGACAGCGCTGCAGTGGAATTATTTATTAAAACTGAAAAGCCCGATTCGGTAACCGCGAACAACCTAAGAGCGTTTTATAACAGCCGGAATTATCAGTATGCCTGGTTTGATGAAAACTCATTGAACGAGCAGGGTATTTCTTTCTGGAACCTGGTGAGCAGTTATATCCATTTGTCAAAGGACAGTTCACTTTTTAACCGCAAACTGGACGAGCGCATTTCCGAATATATTGCGGACAGTGTGATCCATGCGGATCCAAAAATTCTTGCCCAAACAGACCTGGCGCTGACGCGGCAATTTTTCGTGTATGCACAGACCGCCTACGCCGGTAAGCTTGAACCCTCAGATCTTCAATGGTTCATTCCCAGAAAAAAAATCGATGCTTTGGCCTTACTCGACAGTTTGATCGCGCGTAAAGGTTCGAATATCGAAGTATGGGAACCGGTAAATCCATTATTTCAATCGTTAAGAAAAAAACTGGTGCAATACAATGAAATCGCAGATAAAGGTGGATGGAAACCAATATCGATTCTTAAAGCCAGGCCGTTCAAACCGGGAGACAGTTCAGTCGTGATACGTCAATTGAAGCAAAGGCTTGCTGTTTCAGGAGATTACGCTACTTCGGACACAAGTAACCGTTATGATTCTTCACTTTTTGAATCCGTGAAGAAAGCAGAGGCCTCATTGGGACTGAAACCAGACGGGCTGATCGACAGTGTATTGATCAAAGAGTTGAACGTACCCGCAAAAGCGCGTATAGAACAGATGCTTGTCAACCTGGAAAGAATGAGATGGCTGCCCGAACAACCCTCACCCGATCGCATTGTGGCGAATATTCCGGAGTTTGTAATTCATGTTTTCGAAAACAATAAAAATGTTTTCGATATGGATATAGTTGTAGGAAAAGAAGGCACGGGAACCGTTATTTTTAATGATAAATTGAAATACATAGTTTTCAGCCCATACTGGAACGTGCCGAGGAGTATTGTAAAAAATGAGATTGCACCTGCTATGGCAAGGAACAGCAGTTATCTTGCAAGCCACAACATGGAAGTCACCGGCACTACAGGAGGTTTGCCTGTTATTCGCCAGTTGCCCGGTGGATCAAATTCCCTGGGCCGGGTTAAGTTCCTCTTCCCCAATAATTACAATATTTATTTTCACGATACACCGGCAAAAAGTTTGTTTTCAAAAGAGAAGCGTGCTTTTAGTCATG
>JAEWDG010000284.1 GCA_023390215.1 Bacteroidota bacterium
GATGAGAACATGATGACCCGGATCGACATGAGTGAATACCAGGAAAAACATTCCGTCAGCAGGCTGGTGGGTGCTCCTCCGGGGTATGTTGGTTATGATGAAGGGGGGCAACTAACGGAAGCGGTAAGACGAAAACCATATTCTGTGGTTTTGCTGGATGAAATCGAAAAGGCACATCCGGATGTATTCAATGTTTTATTACAGGTTCTGGACGACGGCCGGCTCACCGATAACAAAGGAAGAGTGGTTAACTTCAAGAACACGATCGTGATCATGACCAGCAATATGGGCAGTCAGGTGATCCAGGAGAATTTTGAAAACGTGACGGAGGCCAATAAGGAACAGGTGGTTGAATCCACAAAAGCTGAAGTCATTAACCTGCTTCGCCAAACCATCCGCCCTGAGTTTCTGAACCGTATCGACGAGATTATTATGTTCCAGCCCCTGATGAAAAATGAGATCCGGGGAATTATTGAGATCCAGTTGAATGGTTTGAAAAAATTGGTGGCACAGTCTGGAATTGATTTGGCTTTCAGCGATTACACTATAGACTTCCTCGCGGAACATGGTTATGACGCGCAAATGGGAGCCCGTCCGCTGAAACGACTTATTCAGAAAGAAATCGTGAACCAGCTAAGTAAGCGAATTCTGGCAGGTGATATTGACAGATCTAAACGGGTGCTGGTTGATGTTTTTGACGGAACCGTTGTTTTCCGGAACGAGGCACCTGCAGTGAAGGTCTCATAAACTATAACATTTCTTAAATGGTTCAACATCAAATGATTAGAATACATTGTTTAGTTATTTGAAAACGTGCTCATCGGGTGATGCTAAAATCACTTATCTTCACTGACAATAAATTTAAAAATTTTATAATAAATAAAGCCGAAAGCAAGTTATAACAAATTGAATTATAAAGGCTTGTAGGAAAAGGAGCGAATTATGGCGTTTAAGAAAGAGATCATTGAAATCATTGAACCAAGAGATGTTTTCGTTGGAGATGTAAATGCACCTGTCACCCTCGAGGAATTTGGTGAGTATGAAAGTGAGGCTTGTGCCAAGGCAAATGAGATCGTGAAGAAATTACTTCAGGATTATGAAGGCAGGATCAGGTTTAATTTCAGGCATTTTCCGTTAACGAATATCCACCAGCGTAGTTTAAAAGCAGGTGAAGCTGCTGTAGCAACCGCACAGGATGGAAAGTTCTGGGAAATGCACAATATACTTTTCGCTAACCGGCGCAACCTGGGTACCACCAGTTTGAAACTGCTATCAAAAGAAGCGGGGGTGAAGAATAAAAAATTCCTCGACGACCTGGTTAACTCAACTTATGGCTGGCAGGTTCAGGGTGATTTGAAAGAAGGACTTGATCGTGGTGTGAAAGATGTCCCTACGTTTTTCGTGAATGGAGAAAGAGTGATGGGTAAAGCAACATATGAAGTGCTTGCCAAACACATTGATGAAGCTTTGAAGAAGACGAAGAAGAAAGCTCCTGCAAAAGATAAGGCGAAGAAAGCAGCTTAAATTATTATTACAGTTTTTTAATAGCTATCGTTGTTAGAGCAACGGTAGCTTTTTTTATGTTTACTTAGCTGTTCGTAGTCTTATGACTATGGACAGCTAAAACGGTTATGTTAAAAAATCAACCTCTAACAATCCACAAGGTTTGCCATAGTAATAGTCCCTGGCACTGCTGCAAGTATATTCTTCGGCTTTATCCACAATTCCAGCGACGACAGGATTGTTGTGGATGTAGTTCAATTTTTGATCAATGAATTTTTCTCCAAACAAAACTTTTGGATGGTTATCTTGCCTCCAGAACTGGTAGTTTTTATTTCGGCAATTTTGTCTTCCCGCTTCACTGAATATTTTCAACATCCAGTCTTTTCTGCTCTCAACAGGATTGGTCAATATTGCTTTAATTATTTCTGCAGATGTAAATTTTTTAAAGTCCCGGATAATATTACTTAAATCACCATACCTGGCCTGTACAATCAAATGAATATGATTGCTCATTAAGCACCATGCATAAATAATTAAGCCTTTTTTCGATTGACAGTACTTGAGGCTTTCGACTAGAATTTCGCAATACTTTTTTCTTGTAAAAACATCTACCCATCCAACTACTGCAAAACTGATAAAATATATTCCTTCCTGATCACGGATTTTGTAACCTTTATCCCGCATTTTTATTTTGCAAGCTAAGGCAGACGTTTAATAAAAATTCTTAATGAATATTTAGATTAGCTTTAGGAAATTCAATTAGAAAATGTTCTAGGTGTCAGTAGTCTTCAGACTACTGACACCTAGAGAGTTAAAACAACATACAGGGTTATGACAAAGTCCTGGTACTGGATAAACAGAATAGGGGCAATATTTATGATTTGCCTTATGCTGTTTTTAGGAATGAAAAGGTACGTTTTTGATGATGGTAAATTGAACTCTAATCATCAATTTACAATTGCGACAGTCTATAACATATCTTATCCAGTAGACGGAGGTCCAGATGCAGACTTCCAATATTGTGTTAACCAAGTAGTTTACAAGGACTATATTACATTCAATGCTAATCAACACAAAATCAAGGTCGGGAACAAATTTATATTGAAATACTATCCGCCTAATCCAAAAATTGCAAGAATACTTTTAGAACAACCTTTCAATTCTATAAATGGCTTAAATATACCAATAGATACATGCAAAGGCAACTGAACGATAGACAATGCAGGTTGGTTTGAATTAATCCCAATACTAGGCGTAGTTTATTTTAAACACTAAATAAAATATTACTAGGCGTAGCTTTCAGCTACGTCCTTTGTTTTTGTAGCTTCCAGCTACCTAATCATTTCTGATTAAATCCGAAGCATTATTTATTTTTATAGAAATCGTATTCATCTTAAGTTCGCCCCAATGATCAAATTCTCAGCCATACTCGAAAAATTCGGACAAATGGGAGAAAAGACCGGCTGGACATGCATCCTAATTCCTCAAAAAATAGCAGACAAATTGTCCCCCGGAAAGAAAACAAGTTATCGTGTAAAAGGTAAATTGGATGATCATATTATTGAGAAAGTAGCCATGGTGCCTTTTGGCGGGGGTGATTTTATTATCGCCATTAATGCCGGGATGCGCAAGGCGCTAATGAAAAATAAGGGAGATAAAATTAAAGTTGAACTGGAACCGGATTCAGATATTGTGATCTGTGCAGAACTACTGGAATGCCTGGAAGACGAACCTGAGGCAAAAGCATATTTTTCTAAATTAGCTCCTTCACATCAACGCTATTATTCCAGATGGATAGAATCTGCAAAAATTGATCAAACGCGGGCCAAACGCATCGCACAGGCCGTTAACGCGTTCAGCATGAAACTTAGTTATAATGAAATGATGCGGATGAACAGGGAAAAACACTCCTGAAAGCCTATTCTTCGGAGATCACAAGAAAACCCATCAAAAGTTTGCCATCAGCAAAAAAATTAACCGGGTATTCATCCGCTATTTTAAATTGGGAGCTGAATTTGAGCACGCGTCCATTGTCCTCAAACGCGATATTTTCAGGTTTACCGGCTCTTTTGTCCTCCCCAATTACCATCTCCAGTTTTTCTATCGGCTTCTCTGTATCGTGTGTGAACATAAATTTTACAGTGGTAGTTGGTTTGGTTTTGATCACTCCCGATCTGGGTTCTGTTCTTTTAATGCCGATACTGTTCGCGTAATTATAGTATACGGGAATATTGTAAAATTCTGAAAGGCTTTTTGGACCGGGCCCCAATCTCCATGATTCGTTGTCAGGATAATGATCCTGGTTAAATGTTTCTTTCTCTGTAAAAAAATAATTGCTGGAAAAGGATGGCGTAAACTGAGTCATTTTTTTATCAAGGTAGCCACTTCCTTTTGCTGCATCTAGATAATACCAACTGTCAGGACTCTGCCCAAGTTGCACCACATTCCAGGAATGATTGATCTCATCCGCCTTATTACCAATATCGTCGACACTGTATTTTGTAAACCCATCTACAGACAGGCAACGGATGTTTACCTGGCTGCACATTTCCTGAACCAGTAAGCTAAAACCTAATGGCGTTGTTTTTCGCATTTGTATTACTTCAACGGGATCAGTTTTTTTCTGATCGTTGCCTTTCACTGCTTTCGGATCCAGCGCGATCTGGTGTGTAATCCAGTAAAATATGGCACGCACCTTCTGTTCCTTTTCTGCAAACGGGGCTGTGATGGTTTGGGCTATGATCGCCACGTTCGATTCTGCCATGGCACCCATAGCTTTCACTTTTTGGTCCACTGCAGAATAATCTTTTGGTTGCGCGAATATGTTTGAAAACACAATGCAGGAAAGTACAGTAAACAGAATTCTCATAAAATAAAAATACAAACTCCCTTGTTAAGGGTAATAAAATAAAAAGCCCCCAAAGAGTTAATGCTGATTGGGGGTGGTGAGGTTTTGAAATTGAGCTTATCTTAAGAACAATAGTTCACGGTATTTGGGAAGGGTCCATGATTCATCTTCAACCATCAGTTCGAGTTTATCTACGTGATAGCGGATAAGATCGAAATACTTTCCTTTGACATTATCGCAATAAGCGATCGCGCGTTTACGGGTATCCGTCATGTCGTTTGCTTTTTTACGTTCTTCAATCATCTGTTCTACGCTGTCACTGATCACCTGGATATGCTCGCTGATTTTTTCCAGGATTTGTTTCTGGTTTGCGAATGATTTTTCTTTCAATCCTGCTTCTTTCAATCCACGGATATTTTCAGCGAGCGTGTTTTGGTATTTTATTGCAGAAGGGATTATGTATGTACTCGCGAGGTCACCCATTACGCGCGCTTCGATCTGCACTTTCTTTATATATTCTTCCAGCATGATCTCATGTCTTGCTTCCAACTCGGCAGGTTGATAAATATCATTGCTGATAAATAGTTTATGTGCTTTTTCGCTGGAATAAGCATCCAAAGCCAGCGGTGTCGTTTTTACATTCGGTAGTCCGCGCTTTGCAGCCTCTTTTTCCCATTCCTCGCTGTAGCCGTCACCTTCGAACAATACTTTTTTGCTTTGGACAATATAATGCTGAATGATTTGAAGTATTGCTACCTCTTTCTTCTCGCCTTTTTCAATCAACGCATCTACATCCGCTTTGAATTTTTTCAGGGTTTCCGCCATCACCGCGTTAAGTGTTGTCATTGCGTTGGCGCAGTTTGCAGAGGAGCCAACAGCTCGGAATTCAAATTTATTTCCTGTGAAAGCAAATGGAGATGTGCGGTTACGGTCTGTATTATCCAGCATCAATTCAGGTATGCTGCGGTGAATATCCAGTTTTAAAATAGCCTCATCCTGTTCATCGAATTTATCGCCTACCCGTTTTTCGATTTGTGTGAGCACATCAGTAAGGTATTTACCAATGAAGATCGAGATGATCGCAGGCGGTGCTTCGTTGGCACCTAAACGATGATCGTTACCCGCACTTGCAATGGAAGCACGAAGTAACTCGGCATAATCATGAACAGCTTTGATTGTGTTCACGAAGAAAGTAAGGAACATTAAATTCGTCTTCGGTGTTTTTCCCGGAGCTAAAAGATTCACGCCTGTATCGGTACTCATGCTCCAGTTGTTGTGCTTGCCACTTCCGTTTATACCGGCGAAGGGTTTTTCATGTAGCAACACAAGCAAATTATGACGTTTCGCAACGCGGGTCATCACATCCATCAATAATGTATTGTGATCAACTGCAAGATTCGCTTCTTCAAAAATAGGTGCACACTCAAATTGTGCAGGGGCTACCTCATTGTGACGTGTACGCAGCGGAATCCCCAGTTTATACGCTTCCTGTTCAAAATCGCGCATGTAAGCATATACACGTTCAGGTATCGCGCCGAAATA
Source organism: Bacteroidota bacterium (assembly GCA_023390215.1). Classification (GTDB taxonomy): domain Bacteria; phylum Bacteroidota; class Bacteroidia; order Chitinophagales; family Chitinophagaceae; genus Ferruginibacter. Next base: position 5,894 of record JAEWDG010000284.1, read on the forward strand.
ATGATCTTCAAGTTGCTGACCTTTAGCAGGCGCATGACCAAAAACAGTCCGGCCAGTAAGAATAAGATCCGGTCTTGCGCTGGCAAGTCCGGCATCAACCACAAAATATTCCTGTTCCCAGCCCAGGGTCGCATTTACCTTAGAAATGTTTTTATCGAAATACTGGCATACATCAACAGCCGCTTTATCAATTGCTGCAAGCGCCCGCAGTAAAGGTGTTTTCGCATCCAGTGATTCCCCGGTATAGGATACAAAAATGGTCGGAATGCAAAGTGTTTTTCCTTCCCCGATTTCCATAATAAAGGCGGGAGATGATGGATCCCATGCGGTATAACCCCTTGCCTCAAAAGTCGCTCTTAAGCCCCCGCTCGGAAAAGAAGATGCATCAGG
>JAEWDG010000292.1 GCA_023390215.1 Bacteroidota bacterium
GGGTCCGTTCTTGTTCACTGCAAAGGATTTGCACCAAAGTTAAAATTAATTTACAGATGTTTTGTTATAACTCCTGTATCTCTTTTTTTGATATTCGCAGGATTAGTAATAATTCTACGCCGTTTCCATTATGAACTTTTGCATATTCCCGCTCACATGTCCTGGCTACAATCTAATTTCTAAATTTCGATTTTAAAGGTAGGTGCCATCTACTCTTCTTATCTCCCCTTCCAGCATTAAACCGTTGGAAGATGTTGAGATATTTATTTTTAAATACCTGGTAGTTTTAAAAAACGGGCGGATATTGTCAGGAATAAATTTGTACAAACTGTCGGGAACACCTGAAGGGTGCATAGATAAATCGAAGATTGCCTTGACCGGTTTCACTGCATCTGCGGGGTATCCTGAAGTCTGCAATGAAAAATTATTTCCGGCAGCCTTAGCGAAAAGAGGCCACAAAGGAAAGCCTGTAAAACGGTAATTTTCTCCATCTTGTTCTATCATCTCCCTGTTCCGCATCATTTCCATGATCTGTTCTGCGCGTTTACCGGTTGCCGTTAACGACATCACCGGTTCAGTGGAATAAACAACCGTTGCTTTAGGTACTTCATTGAAATTCTCGTCGTATTCATAACTGATGGCGGTATCCTGGCGTTGTGTAAATCCTTTCAAATTAAAACGCCACGAATAATCAGTATTGAGAAAAACTGAATCCACAGGAAGCCCAATGGTTTTACTCCATTTGAATTTAGTGCTGTCGGGGAATAGCTTTACATATTCCATGGGCATTGGCGCAACGCTCATTCCAAAAATTTCTTCTTTATCATCAACTGAACTGAGTATCTCACCTGCCGGCATTGCTTTCGGATGAAGTTCTCCATTGATCAAAATCCGGTCACCATCAACACTGATCTTTACAAGATTTGTTGAGGAAAAATAGTTGTCATTTCTTATGAACAATCTCGCATGATCACCCGAAACAAAATAAGCTTTGGCCATCTCCGGGTTCATCCATGCTCCCTTAACGAATAGCTGTTCGTGCAATTCCGTAAGTTCCTCTCTGCTGCAGCGATAGGTGGATATGATAACGTTTTCTCCATCCCTGAGAAAATGAAGGCCCAGTTCAGCACTCGTATATAAAACCAAATTACCCAGGTCCTGCTTTTGAAAATGTTTAACCGCGATGAATTCGTTAAACAATTTAATTTTATCGATCTGTACTTTCACATACCATTTTCCGAGGTCCTGTCCCTTAATATGGAACAGGCACAAAAAATCAGGAAGTTTAAATACATCCCTCCAACTTATTTCCTTTTTTGTTTTTGCAGAAGGCATCCGCCAGCGGGAAGGATGCGAGAGAAATTCTCCAACTGCGGTTCTAACGATATTTTTTACGTCTACCGAAAGCACAATATCCGCATTCCCCGGAACTGAGCGAGGATCGTATACTTTCCGGTAAAATTTAAAATAGATAAAAACAATCAATGCGAGGGCAGCAAAAATAAAGATCCACCGTTTACGCATTAGTTCCTTTTGTTATCCCCGTCCATCGCAGCATTCTTATTCATTTCATTCACTTTTTCAATCATTTCAAAAATGCCTATCAGGCTGTTTTCAAAATTATCACTTAACTGAAAATCCATTACACTGCTCATTTCACCTTTTTTAAAAGAAGCATAGCCATCGATATTTTTGATGTTGCCTGCAAGATATTCGGCAATCTCGCGGGTATTGGCGTCTTCAAACTGTGTTTTTGCCGCCCGGATTATTCCGCTCAGATCAAAATGCAGATCAAATGTGTTGTCGGTAATTCGCTTCTCCGTTTCTTTTCCCGGCATGAATGGCTGATCGTGCATCACTTTTTCTATCACATCTTTATTTGTTGTGATCACAAAACGTCCATCGCGAACCATAAAGTATATGCTGCTGTAAAGCGCTTTTCCTTCAGGAAAACTCAGTTCATAATAGTCGTTTTTTTTCTGATAATTATATTTCATGCGTTCCGCGTATTTCAACGGAACATCAAGGGCCTTATTGATAAAATCCGGCCTGCGTGTGTCGATAACAAAACTAAAATCCGGAGAAAGTTCCTGTTTTGTTTTTTCGATCTCTTTTGCTACAAAATTGGAATCATATTCATAATCAGTGTACTTCACTTCCCGCGATTTTAAACCATGAAGAACCACCAGGTAGTTACCGGGTAACAGTTCACCGATCGCTTTTTCATCAATGAAAATCTCAAGAAGGTCAATATAAATATTTACGATATCGCTGTATTCTTTTGTGAAATCGTTGAAGGACATATACTTCTTCAATTGCTCATAATAGTTGAGTATAGCAGCTTCAGTATTTATGGAAACGGACATATATCCCAGGTTTCCCGGGTTGATGAACCCCGCAACTGATTTTGACTGGCTGTTATTGTAGATCGCGGCCATCCTCGACCGTGTTTTTTCAGAAAACGTAATGGATTTACCTTCCACATGTACCTTATCCTTCTTAAAATAAACATTGGTGCCTGATGCTACCTGATCTTCTCCATTTTCAGGTGTGGAAGGAATATTTAAAACCGAACGGTATGGATTGGTGATTTTTGAATAGATATAGGCCCAGTAAGCCTGCATCATATCGTTTGTGTTGATCCACATCGTAATGTCGGCTTTATTATCGATCAGCTTTTCATACCCCGCCAGTTGTTTGACAGAAGGATATGTATTTCGGAACTGGGAAACAGAGATCTCATCAGCGTAATCTCTCACCCTGATTTTAGCTATGCTGTCCTGAATTTTCTCCCATCGTTCATATTTTAAATTGTATTCAGAAGACCAATCATCTGAAATGATCGAAGTACTGTCTTCATGCTGCTCTTCGGTAGCCGCTTCTTCATCCTCAACCTTCGGCGGTGCCTGGTACACTTTAGCTTTAGGTTTTACGTTGTTCGATTTTGTTTTCCCCCTTTTCTGTGCTCCCGTTGCCGGTTTTGTTGATTTAGATTTCGGTTTGGTCTTGGATTTTGGAGATCGTACATCGGGCGCCGGTTTTACTTCCGCAGGAGCAGGTGGCGGCGGCGGAGGTGGCGGTGGTAATTCAGTAACCTGATCGATGGTTGCTGTTGTATCCGGCATAATTGCTACAGCAGTATCCGAAGCCCCGACATCGTAAACGTTATTGCTCCAGTAATTCTTTCTACCCATAAAATCACCATAAACAAATACGCCGTTTGAACCCGACCATGAGATAGCAGAATTATTTGAAAGATAGACGATCTCATACCCGTCTTTTTTCAATGGTCGTAACTCCGCCCCGTAATTTGCATCAACCAATCTAAGAAATTTCGCCTGGTCGTTGATGGTAAACAACGTAACAAAACCCATCACTGTGTCTTTAAAAGAAACATATTGAACCAGGTCACTGGAAAAATCAATACCTGTTTCTGTAAGAGAGCGGGCGGTATCCAGGTGCAATGCTTTGAAGAAATCGTTTCGTATGATATCATATTTATCAAGCTTGGAAACGGGGATCGCATTTGTGATCGTCTTGCCTGAATAATGCACCACCACATAACTGTTTTCGGGTACGCGTTCGGTAAAGCTTTGCCCCTTTACCTGGTTTATAAAAAGGCAAAGAATTACAGGTAAAATTTTTCTCATTTTATTTAAGAAGGTTGATCTGGTTATCGATGTTTTTTTTTCCTTTAATAATATCAAGAGCTGATGCCTTAGTCATCACTGCTTTTTTGTTCGCTGCGATCTTACTTACCGGATTGTTTACGGATTGTATGTCGGAATCGAACCGGAATATATTTGTGTATGTTGCACTTGCAAAAATTTCACGGTCAGCGACGCTCATTTTACGATAACCTTCCGCAAAAGCGAATTTGTTGATACGGGAAAATGTTCTGTTGTTCGCATCGTAACGGTAAGCTTCGGAGAAACCCTGTTTTTGATCTTTCGCCTGCTCCCCTATTTTCCTTAATGCAGCATTCAGTTTGTCTACATTGGAAAAATTAAAATTCAAAGTGCCGATAAAATTGTTGAAATCAATAGTTGTTTTAACCGCTGAAAGGCCCTGAACAGCGCTTAACTTATTCTCAAATTCCGCGGCATCAGCTTTAAGTTCTTCTTTGGATGGAACCGGATGTCCATTGACGGTTTTCATCTTCATCAGGGAATTTATCTTCACCTTGCTTCTGCTCAGGTTAAGCACAAGTTGAAAACTGCCGGAGCCATTATCATGAACAGTGATCTGTTCGATAATATCAAAACATCCCTGCAAACCAAATCCGAGTACAGCGATAAAAACCGTAATAAGTCTTTTCATATGGGAAGTCATAAAGCTATATCATTTTCGTCAATGCCCTGCATTTAAAAAAGAGGCCCGATCTTATAATCGGGCGCTCCCTGGGATTGTTTGGGCTTTTCAAATAAGAAAATACATCGCTTCGCGAAAAATAAAATTTGGGAATCAGGAGGAGGATGAAAATGCTTCAGGGGGTCGGACGGCCGGAGGCGGAAGTTAAGAAGCTTTAATAACTGACAAAAAAAATTATTGATCAAAATAACGTAAAATATCCTCATCCTATGTGCAAAACTTAGTCCGACACGGATTCCACCAGTTTTCTCAAGAATCGCTTATCATCAAATTTTCTAACACCCAGTCTTACCACCACCATTTTCTTTGAAGGTATAATTACAATGATCTGTCCGCCGAAACCTTCTGCCATATACATATCTTCCGGAACACCGGGATAGATCCGTGTTTTCAAATCGCTGCTAAATCCGTTTAACCAAAACTGATATCCATATTTTTTTTGTGGATCACCGGTTGCAGGTGTTCTGGTTTTGTTTATCCAGGATGTTGATAAAATCTGATCACCAAACCAGTTTCCTTCATTGAGGTACAATAAACCAAACCGGGCATAATCCCGGGCGGTGGCCCAGATGTAAGAAGATCCAACAAAAGTTCCTGAGGCATCTGGTTCAATCACCGGGCTGAATGCAGAAATACGGTAAAACAAAGAATCATAAGGCAATGCATAATATGATTTGTCGCCCAGGCTTTTACGGATGAGTAAACTAAGAATATTGCTGTTCCCACTTGAATAATAAAACCTGGTTCCCGGTGGTTCAGCCAATGCTTGAGAAGCAGTATAGGCCGCCATATCCCCTTCACTGAATAACATTCGCGTAACTGTGCCTGGCATTTTATAGTTTTCTTTAAAATCAAGCCCCGAACGCTGTTGAAGCAGATGCTTCAACTGGATGGCTGAACGCGAATCATTTTTCCATTGAGGTAACAGCGCCGATGACCTTTCAGATAAAGTTCCGCGGTCAACAAGTAAACCGATCAGCGCTGAAGTAACGCTTTTAGTCATAGACCAGCCCTGCTGGAGGGAATGCATATCATATCCCCTGGCATATTTTTCTGCAATAATATTTCCGTCTTTAACTACAATTACTGCGCGGGTCAAACAGGGTTTACCATCAATTTTTTCGTTAAAGCAATAATCGACAGCATCATCCATTTTCCGCTTGTCGATGCCCTTCCAGGAAATAATTCCGCATGAATCACCCCTGGGCCAAAGCGTGGTATCCAGATCTTTTTCCGGAGGAAGGGGATGTTGAATTGTTTGACTGCGGATTTGATTTTCGGAATACTGATTTACGAGCGTTGCACCTATACCCTTTCTGAATATCGCTTTCCGTTCAGCGAATCCCCATACTTTTCCCGTCACGCTGGAATCTGTATAATTCACCTCAAAACTTCCCATCGACATAGGAAAATCGGCAAGCTCTTCTTTTGATACAGATTCCGGAGAACGATGCTGGAGGAAAACAGCGGAGCACATATTCTTTGCGCCAAAACCGGAGATAGCGGGAAAAGCATTCCATGCATACCAGGTAACGAAAATAATTGCAGGAATCAGCAGGAAGCCAATGATCTT
>JAEWDG010000312.1 GCA_023390215.1 Bacteroidota bacterium
CGCCACTGCTTTGGTTAGATCTTACATCCGCTCCGCCACTATACCTGATCTCCGCCCCACTGCTGGCCTCCGCATCCAGACGAACACTGGCATGCACTTTTACATGCGCGGCGCTGCTGGCATCCACATTCGCAGACTCTGATTTCAACCCTGCCGCATCAACTTTTCCGCTACTGGAAGCTTCTATTTTCAGGGTTCTGGTCATTCCAGAAATTTCAACCCTACCCGCGCTGCTGGATCCAATAATTACCTCGGGCGCATTCACTGATCCTTCAAATGAACCGGCACTGGAACTTTCAATCCTGATCTTATCCGCTGTAATGGGATCATCAAGCTTTATTGCAGACGCACTGGAAACATGCACCTCATCCAGATCGGGGCCGGTTACTACCGCGCTCAGGTGTGAATTGGAAACAGAAATATTTTTTATACCGATCGTTAAAATGCCATCTTCCACATCAACGTGCACCTGTTTCATCAGGTTATCGTCAGCCTCAATCACTACCGAAGGACTCCCTTTCCTGTAACTGACAGCAAAGCCTTCTTTGGCGTGTATACCATGGAAATTTGAAACCTCAAAATTCTTTTTGATGATGTTGCCGCTACCCCGCTTCATTGTGCAGGATAAAAAGCCGAAGAGGGTTAGTAAAACCATTAATTTTTTCATCGCTATTAGTTTTGATTTTGCGGAGAAACCTGACATAAAATTATCGATCGTATGTCAACCTATATATTTTAAAATTACTGAAGTTGTCCTGGCTGGTTTAAAGTTCAACGTTCAACCTGTTTTCCGGACTTGCCTTCATCTAAGTACTAAATACTTAATACTATTAGTCTTCTCCGTCTGATGCGCTGAATTATCTTTGCCGGCATGACGGAAAAGATAATCATCCTCGATTTTGGATCTCAGTACACGCAACTGATCGCAAGGGCCGTGCGTGAGCTGAGTGTGTATTGCGAGATACTGCCTTTCAATAAATTACCCCAACCGGCTGATCACATAAAAGGATATATACTTTCAGGATCACCATTTTCTGTTAACCAACCCCAGGCGCCTATTATAGATATTCCTTCACTGCTGCAAAAACTGCCCGTACTTGGTATTTGTTATGGGGCGCAATTGACCGCAAAAGCTTTTGGTGGAGAGGTCGCTAAAAGTGATAAGAGAGAATATGGCAGAGCGAGTTTTGAACTAAGAAAATCTTCGCCCCTGCTTGAAGGTTTGCATGAAACATCCCAGGTTTGGATGAGCCATAGTGATACCATCACACGGCTGCCGGATGGATTTAATGTACTCGGCACCACAGAGAGCATCCCGGTTGCCGCTTTCTCGAATGAAACAGGCGCTAACCCCATTTATGGTTTACAGTTTCACCCTGAAGTTTATCATTCAGTACAGGGAAAACAGATCCTGAAAAATTTTCTTTTCAATATATGCGGTTGTACAGGCGACTGGACGCCGGCGCATTATATTACCGATACTGTATCATCTCTGCGTGATAAGATCGGGAACAAAAAAGTTGTGATGGGGTTAAGCGGCGGTGTAGACAGCACCGTTGCGGCCACGCTTATTCACAAAGCGATCGGTAAAAACCTTTTTGGAATTTTTATCGACAATGGACTGTTGCGAAAGGATGAATTTGAAGAAGTACTTGAAACCTATCGCAGGATCGGATTGAATGTAACAGGTGTGAACGCCCGTGAACATTTTTATACCAAACTCGCGGGAAAAATTTTACCTGAAGAGAAACGCAAAGCCATCGGAAATGCTTTCATAGATGTCTTCGATGAGGAAGCCCATAAACTAACCGGCATAGATTTTCTCGGCCAGGGAACCATCTATCCCGATGTAATTGAGTCTGTTTCTGTTCATGGCCCTTCAGTTACCATTAAATCGCACCATAATGTAGGTGGGTTGCCGGATAAAATGAAATTAAGTCTGGTTGAACCACTGAGGTCGCTTTTTAAAGATGAAGTGAGAAAGATCGGCGCTGAACTGGGAATACCCTCTGAAATGCTCGGGCGACATCCTTTTCCGGGGCCAGGCCTTGCCATTCGCATCCTGGGAGAAGTGACAGAAGAGAAGGTACAATTATTGCAGGAGGCTGATCACATCTATATCTCCTCCATGAAAAAATCAGGTTTGTATGATAAAGTCTGGCAGGCAGGCGCCATACTGCTTCCTGTAAAATCGGTTGGTGTAATGGGAGATGAAAGAACCTATGAATACACAATCGCCCTGAGAGCTGTTGGCTCTGTGGACGGTATGACAGCAGACTGGTCACACCTTCCTTATGAATTTCTGGCTAATGTATCGAATGATATAATCAACCAGGTAAAAGGGATTAACCGCGTGGTTTATGATATCAGTTCCAAACCACCGGCAACAATTGAATGGGAATAATCCGAAGGAATTCCAGGAATAAAGAAGAAATAAAGATGAGTAAACAAATCTGGGTGATCTTGAGTTTTTTGTTATGTATGGTCAGTTCGAAAAAACTGATCGCGCAGGAATCTATTCCCGGTAAAACATATAAAGTTGCCATCGTTGCCCCTTTATATCTCGATTCTTTATTTAAGGGTACGTATTACCGTTATGGAACCAAATTTCCAAAGTTCGCATTAGCGGGTATCGAATTTGTGCAGGGTGCTCAGGTTGCATTGGACAGTATGCCTCAACCCTCTTCCCCCATTGAAGCTTCTGTTTTCGATAGTGAATCTGAATCACAATCTGTTGCTTCGCTGCTGGATGCGCAAAAACTCGATAGTTTCGATCTTGTGATCGGGTATGTGCGCGATCAGGACTACATGAAACTTGCGTTGTTCTCCGCGGAAAAGCAGGTACCTTTTATCTCTGCGAGCTATCCGAATGACGGTGGTATTACTTCTAATCCTTTCCTCGTTATCTTAAACAGTACGTTACGTGCGCATTGCGAAAGCATTTACAGTTTCCTCTTGCAGAATCACGACACTTCTAATATTGTTTTCTGCAGGCAACCTGGCAGCCAGGAAGACCGCGTGCACCGGTATTTTACCGAGATAAATACACCCGATGGAAATACATTGATGGAATACAAATCCACTATCATTCTGGACAGCAATTTCAATTCAATCAAATACAAACTTGACAGCACGAAACAAAATGTGGTGGTTGCCGAAAGCCTGGATGAATACTTCGCTCATCAACTGGCAACTGCCTGTTCGGCATTATCAAAAACTTACAGGATCAAACTGATCGGGATGCCCAACTGGGATGGATTCAAATCATTCACAAAGAAAAACGGGCTGAAAGATTTTCCGGTTTATTATACTTCCCCTTATTATAATCCGCATTGGGATGCGTACAGCAAATCATTAAAGGCACTGTACCTCAAAAAATACAAAGGAAATCCTACCGAATTCAGTTATAAAGGGTTTGAAGCGATCTGCGTGTTTATTCCGATACTTCTGGCACACCCAAACGATTTCACCAGCCATCTGAACGATTTTAAAAAAAAGGTTTTCACCGATTTTATTTTCAGGCCGGTAATTAATTCCAGCACAGGCCTTCCCGATTATTTTGAGAACAAGCATATGTACTTCATGCAGATCAAAGACGGAAATATCAGCAGGGCCTGGTAATATTATGGAACATTATTGGCAGTAAACAGCTCATGCCACTAATTGAATTTACAACCAGGGGTCTTTATTGCAAACAGGGAGATTTTTATATTGATCCCTGGAAGCCTGTAAACAAAGCGGTAATCACACATGCCCACAGCGATCATGCACGTTATGGCAGCAGATCGTATCTTTCTCATAAAGATTCATTGCCTTTGCTTGAACTGAGGCTGGGCAAAGACAATCATTTTGAAACGCTTGACTGGAATGAACCTGTGTACCTGAATGGCGTCAGGCTTTCGCTTCATCCCGCCGGACATATCATAGGATCCGCGCAGGTGCGGGTAGAATACCAAGATGAAGTATGGGTGGTTAGCGGCGATTATAAAGTTGAAGATGATGGCATCAGCAAAGCCTTCGAGCCGGTGGCTTGCGATCATTTTGTAACGGAATCCACATTCGGATTGCCGATATACAAATGGAAACCGCAACCCGTTATCTTTTCAGAAATGAAAGACTGGATTTCCAGGAATCACAATGATGGAAAATCAAGTGTGTTTATCGCTTATAGTTTAGGTAAAGCGCAGAGAATTCTCCAACCGCTTTCAGAAATGGGTTTGCCAATTTTCGCGCATGGCGCTGTTTACAATGTGCATCAGACACTGATTAATGCGGGATGGAAATTACCGGTAGTAGAAAGAGTCAGCCCGGAAACCCCAAAAGAGAAACTAAAAGGCTCGGTCATTATTGCGCCTTCCGGTGCCGAATCTTCCCCATGGATCAAAAGATTTCAACCTTATGCTGTAGGTATTTGCAGCGGTTGGATGCAGGTAAGGGGGAACAGCCGGAGACGTAATGCAGATGCAGGCTTTGCGCTCAGCGATCATGCTGACTGGCCCGGACTGCTTTCAGCCATTAAAGCCACAGGGGCGAAAGATGTATATACAACACATGGATTTCAGTCGGCTTTCAGCAGGTATCTAACTGAAACGGGTATACGAAGTACAGAAGTGAAAACAGCATTTGGAAACGAAGAAGAGGAATCGCTGAATGATGAAAATACTATTGCTTCATGAGAGCTTTCGCCAAACTTGTTGAAGTACTGGCCGGGAGTACGAAGACCAACGATAAACTGGACGCCCTGCAGGCGTATTTCGAAAATGCTCCTGATGCAGGCAGGGTTTGGGTAATCGCCTTATTTTCTGGCCGAAGACCGAAAGCCTTTGTAAAAACTTCTTTTCTCCGGTTATGGTGTATGGAAGAATCAGGTATTCCTGCCTGGTTGTTTGAAGAGTCGTATCATACAGTTGGTGATCTCGCTGAAACGATTTCCTTACTGCTTCCCGAAAACGCAGATAACGTTGCGCAAAAAGAAACAGATCTGAGTTCCTATTTTGAGTCCTTCCTTTCCTTAAGCAAAGCTTCCGACGAAGAAAAAAGAAACTATGTGCTGCAAAACTGGAAGCAGATGACAAAGACTGAGATCTTTGTTTTTAATAAGCTTATTACGGGGGGCTTCCGGATTGGTGTGTCGCAGAAATGATGGTGAATGCACTTGCCAAAACCACGAAAGTTTCCCCGTCGGTTATTGCGCATCGCATCAGTGGAAACTGGGACCCCTCCACTACCCTTTTCGATGAATTGCTTAGCGAAGAGGCCTCAGGTCTTGATGCTTCCAAGCCATATCCTTTTTATCTCGCATATGCGCTCGAAGAAAATATAAACAATCTCGGTGATCCCGCAGCCTGGCAGGCAGAATGGAAATGGGATGGTATCCGGGGGCAGATCATTAAGCGGAACAATGAGCTTTATGTCTGGAGCCGCGGTGAAGAACTGATGACGGAGAAATTTCCGGAATATCATATGCTATCGCAGGTTTTGCCGGATGGTGTTGCTATAGATGGAGAGATTATCAGTCTTGATGCTGTGGATGACCCTATACAGTTTTCTCCGAGGCCCTTTGCGGTTCTTCAAACAAGGATCGGCAGAAAAAATATTACAAAAAAACAATTGCAGGAAGCGCCCGTTGGTTTTATTGCATACGATCTTCTGGAATCTAATGGGGATGATATACGCGAATGGCCTCTTGAAGAAAGAAGACATCAGCTTAAACTTTTACTCGACAGCATTCAACTGAATTTCATTCATATTTCCCCGCTTATCAATTTTTCCGACTGGGATGAACTAACGGATACCCGTACCCGTTCACGAAATATTGGCGCCGAAGGATTGATGCTGAAAAGAAAATCATCCACATACCAGGTGGGAAGGAAACGTGGCGACTGGTGGAAATGGAAAATCGATCCCCTGACCATAGATGCCGTGATGATCTATGCACAAAAAGGTCATGGCAGGAGAAGTAACCTTTACACAGATTACACATTTGCTGTAAAAGATGGAGATAAACTGGTGCCTTTTACCAAAGCATACAGTGGGCTAACAGATAAAGAGTTTGCGCAGATCGACAATTTTGTAAAACGGAATTCCCTGGAAAAATTCGGGCCGGTGAGAACGGTAAAACCGGAACTGGTATTCGAAATTGCCTTTGAGGGTATCGCTGCGAGCAACCGCCACAAATCCGGTGTTGCACTTCGCTTTCCGCGTATGCTGCGGTGGAGGCAGGATAAAAAGCCAGATGAGATAAATACACTGGAAGACCTGAAAGCGATGTTGGCTATGTATGGCAAATGAGGAAGTTTAAAAGTTCAATGTTCAACATTCAAGGTGTCTTCTGTCTAAGTATTGAATACTAAGTACTATTAGTCTTTTATGAGAAAGTTCAGGAAGTTATTGAACGGACTTCGTTTTCATCTGCGCACATCTGCGACAACTGCGGGAAAAAATCTTAGATCTATGATCGATGATTTAAAAAGTAATTAGTGTTGAGTGGTAAGTGATAAGTTGTATTTATCTGCGCCCATCTGCGGAATCTGCGGGAGTTATCAAAAACTTCTTTCCCGCAGATCGCGCTAATTTACGCAGAATGATTTTAGCGTGATCAATGTCCCACAGATCACAAGATTTTCACAGATTAAATTCAAATATTTTCCCGCAGATCACGCAGATTTTCGCAGAGCAATTTTCGAAATACTTTTCCCGCAGATCACGTGGATTTAGCAGTGTAATGAACGAACTGCTTTTCATCTGCGCACATCTGCGACATCTGCGGGAGCCATCAAAGTTTCTTTCCCACAGATCACACAGATTTTCACAGATTAAATTCAAAAATATTTTCCCGCAGATCACAAGATTTTCTCAGATTAAATTCAAAAATATTTTCACGCATACCACCGCGGATTTTCGCAGAGCTATTTTCGAAATATACTTCCCGCAGATCACGCGGATTTAGCAGCGTATTGAACGAACTGCTTTTCATCTGCGCACATCTGCGACATCTGCGGGAGTTATCAAAATTTTCATTCCCGCAGATCGCGCGGATTTACGCAGCGTATTGAACGAACTGCTTTTCATCTGCGCACATCTGCGACATCTGCGGGAGTCATCAAAGTTTCTTTCCCACAGAGATAACGCGGATACTCGCAGATCTGAGATGTATGATCTATGATTTATGATGTATGTTGTAAGATTTTTGACTTTTAACTTTTGCCTTTTGACTTTTAACTTTTGCCTTTTGACTTTTAACTTTTGACTTTTTGACTTTTGCCTTTTGACTTTTGCCTTTTGCCTTTTGCCTTTTTTGAACGATCATAGATAGGATTTTAGAACTGGCACGAAATTTTAATATTATGGCCGTCTACCCTGAAGAAAAGACCCGTGAGATATGAAGTTCAATGACCTCCCCGGATATATTCAAAATATCCTTCAGATCAATTTCAGAAGAATTCGATCATTTCAAAAAGCAGCCTGCCTCACCGATAATCCGGAGCTAAGAACCTGTTTCGCCAGAAGAGCGATCGAAAGCGAAAGGAATATCCATGAACTTGCAGAAGCCCTGGAAATGGAATATGAGGATATCAGCTCGGCCTGTTCTAAAGAAAAAGAATCTGTTGAAGCATCCCTCCCGGAAACCAGGGATGGGTCATTGCGGAAAATACTCGATGCCATCCTGTTCAGTGAGAAAAGCGTCATCGCCTGGTATAATAAGGTAATCCAATTTGCGCAGGAAAGATTCCGCCAGATCTATTTCATTCTGAGAAAACAATACCAGTCGATAAGGAAAGTGCAGAAATTGCTTGAAGGATTGGCAGTGTAGCGGATCTAAAAAACGTCGAGGGAACCAGGTTACCCACTTCTGTTCCCCGGAAACTTCCTCAGTTTTATTCAAAAGACTCCAATTTTCATTCCTCCCCGCATCATTATTTGT
>JAEWDG010000315.1 GCA_023390215.1 Bacteroidota bacterium
GGATAAGAATGGATAAAAAACCACTTGAACCGGATTTCTCCTATGCTGTCGTCGCAGAGCCGGAAAAACTAAATGTCCGTTTCATTCAGGATGAGAAATCAGCAACCATTTTAACAGATTCACTGAAGCTGGTGATCGGAAAATCGCCGTTGTCGTTTTCATTTCAAACCGCCGGTGGAAAAATTATCAATGAAGATGAGCCAGGTTTGAACACGTCATGGGTTGGTGAAGAAGTAACTGCCTACCGTCATATGCAGGATAAAGAAAGATTTGTTGGGCTGGGAGAAAAAACGGGAGATCTCGACCGTACCGGTAACGGATACACGAACTGGAATACCGATGCCTACGGGTATGCCACAAACCTGGATCCTATCTATTCCTCCATTCCTTTTTACATGGGCTTTCACCATGGGTTGAGCTATGGTGTTTTTCTCGATAACAGCTACCAGACTGATTTCAATTTCGGCGCCAGTACCGATCGCTTCTCTTCATTTGGCGCCAGGCACGGAGAAATGAATTATTATTTCATCTGGCATAGCAGGGTCGCGGATATCATTCGATCTTATACCTGGCTTACAGGACGCATGCAGATGCCGCCACTCTGGAGTTTGGGTTATCAGCAGAACCGGTACACCTATTATCCCGATACGGAAGTGATCCGCATTGCGCAAACATTAAGAGAAAAGAAAATCCCCGCAGATGGTATAACGCTCGATATTCATTATATGGACCGTTACCAGTTGTTTACATGGGACAGGGAAAGATTTCCTGATCCCAAAGCCATGACTTCAAAACTGAAATCAATGGGTTTTGAGACAACCGTGATTGTTGATCCTGGTATTAAAATAGAGCCGGGAGCACCTGCCTTCGAACGAGGACTTAAAGCAGATGTATATATCAAATATGCAGATGGAAAAAATTATGCGGGAAAGGTCTGGCCAGGCTGGTGCTATTTTACAGACTATACCAGTGAAAAAGGAAGAGCTTTCTGGAAAAAAGAAGTGAAGTTCTTTTCAGATAACGGTGTGAAAGGAATCTGGAACGATATGAATGAAATCGCCACATGGGGGCAGAAGATGAGCAGCAACATCATCTTTGATTGGGAAGGAAGGAAGACCACAAATTTGCAGGCGCATAATGTGTATGGTTTACTAATGGCGAAGTCAAGTTATGAAGGTGCAAGAGCCGCGACGAATGAGCGGCCCTTTATACTCACAAGGGCTGGTTTTGCAGGTCTGCAGCGTTACTCTGCAATATGGACTGGCGATAACAGGTCAGAAGACGATCACATGCTTTTAGGTGTACGCCTGCTGAATATCCTGGGACTGAGTGGGGTTGCCTTCACTGGAATGGATGTGGGCGGTTTCATTGGATCACCTACGCCCGAACTCTTTGCACGCTGGATGCAACTGGGGGCATTTACGCCATATTTCAGAAACCATTCTGCATTGAATACCCGTTCCGCTGAACCCTGGACCTTCGGAGAGCATGTAACTGAGATCGTAAAAAACTATGTAAGCCTGAGATATACGCTGATGCCTTATTTATACAGCAGTTTTTATGAATCCACGCAAAGCGGGATTCCTGTATCACGGTCACTCGTAATCGAAAACCCGTTTGATGATAAGATCTATGCACCGGATTTTCAAAATGAATATTGTTTCGGGCCTTCCATACTGGTTGCACCAACAGACAGTAAAAAATCCATCACCAAAGTTTATCTGCCCGCCGGGGATTGGTACGATTTCTACAATGATGAACACATTGCCGGTAAAACAGAAAAATATTGCGACCTGAGCCTCCAGAAGCTGCCGGTTTTTGTGAAAGCAGGAAGTATCATTCCCATGCAGAGCCTGGTTCAAACGACCAGCGAAAAGCCTTCTGATACTTTATTCATTCATCTTTATAAAGGATCCTTACCTACCCAGTATATATATTATGAAGATGATGGAAAGAGTTTTGACAATGAAAAGGGAATATTTTACAGAAGGACAATAAAATATGATGCAGCGAAACAAATGATCATTTTTGAAAATCCTGAAGGAAGTTATCGAAGTCATTTCAGGGCTATAAAACTGGTGCTTCATGGATTTGATCCTTTAATGAGTGCTACGGTAAACGGTAAGCCTGTATCCCCAAAAAGCGAGACCTGCATGTTTCTTAATGCAGCAAATAATTTTGCACCGGTTGCACATGCATCCGTTTCCGATTACAGCCTTGTTCATAGTTTCATATTCGAAAATTCTAACGATCGTATCACAGTGAAACTGTAGCGAAAAAAAGCAACATAACTTTTTGCCTATTTTTGCGTTAACTGAGAAAGGAAAGCATGCAATTTGCCAAAGGAAAATTAATGGCCATAGGTGGCGCCGAAGACAAAGGCACTGATCTCGAAACCGGCCAGATTCAACGGAACAACCTGAATTTTTTTGAGTTAGGAATTCTTCGCAGAATTGTTGAAGAGACAGGTGGGCCTCAAACACGAATCGAAGTGATAACCACTGCCAGTATGATACCGGTTGAAGTGGGCGAGAATTACCTCAGCGCTTTTGGAAAGATTGGTTGTTCGGATATTGGTGTGATGAATATCCGGAACCGGGCAGATGTAGCAAATCCTGAATATCTGGAAAGGATTTCAAATTGCCAGGCTGTAATGTTCAGTGGAGGAAACCAATTGAGATTAACCGCAACTTTCGGTGGTACGGGTTTTCTTGAAAAGCTGCTGGAGCGCTATTGGAATGAACCGGATTTCCTGGTAGCAGGAACTTCGGCAGGAGCCATGGCCATGAGCAATACGATGATCTATGAAGGCAACGCCACGCGTGCGCATCTCAAAGGAGAAGTAAAGATCACCACCGGCCTTGGCTTTATCGATGATGTGATCATTGATTCGCATTTTGAGAAAAGAGGCCGGTTCGGAAGACTGGCGCAGGCTGTGGCTGCTAACCCTTCTGCGATTGGTATTGGGCTTGGGGAAGATACCGGCATGCTGATCACAAACGGGCACAGAATGGAAGCCATTGGAAGCGGGTTAGTAATGATCATAGACGGGCACGATATCAGGCACAGCAATATTGCTGATATACCGGATGGTTGCCCGATAAGCATCGAAAACCTGAAAGTTCATTTTTGTGAGAAGGGCAACGGCTACCTCCTCAATGAAAAGAAATTTGTTCCTGAAGTTTCTGAAAACGCTGTGGTTAAAAAGCAGGTAGATGTTGAGTGATCAGTCTGTTGCTTCCACCAGGAAATAATTTTTCTTACCCACCTGTATTAATAAAAACCTTCCGTGTAAAAGGTCTGAAGCAGTAATTTGCTGCATTGGATCGCCGATCTTTTCCCTGTTTACGCTTACACCGCCATTCTGAATCATTTTTCTTGCTTCGCCACGGCTCTTAAAAATTCCGGTATCGGCCACCAGGCTCAAAGCGTCTATGCCTGTTGTTAGTTTTTCCTTCGGAAAGGAGTTACGGATAATTCCTTCAATAGATTGAAGGTCTTCTTCGCTCAATGCGGAAGCCGGTGTGTTTGTTTGGGCAAATAACTTTTGCGTAGTGTCGATGGCTTTATTTAATTCCTCTTCTCCATGAACCATACGCGTAACTTCTTCGGCGAGTTTTTTCTGCAGGATCCGCGCAGCGGGGTCGGCCCTGTGCGCTTCAGCAAGGTTTTCGATTTCTTCTTTTGATAGAAAGCTAAATATTTTGATCCAGCTTTCCACATCAGCATCTGCAGCGTTTAGCCAGAACTGGTAGAAATGATAAGGTGAAGTTTTTTCTGCATCCAGCCAGATATTTCCTTTTTCAGATTTTCCGAATTTACCTCCATCGGCTTTTTTAATAAGCGGGGAAGTAAAAGCAAAAGCCTCAGCCCCCAGTTTCCGGCGGATCAGTTCAGTTCCGGTTACGATATTTCCCCACTGATCACTTCCTCCCATCTGAAGTTTGCAATTTCTGTGCTGGAACAACCAATAAAAATCGTAACCCTGTATCAGTTGATACGTGAACTCTGTGAACGACATTCCTGTTTCTCCTTCCAGTCTTTTTTTCACACTGTCTTTGGCCATCATATAATTTACGGTTATATGTTTTCCAATATCGCGTATGAAATCCAGGAAACTGACTTCCTTAAACCAATCATAATTGTTGGCCATTTCTGCAACGTTGGAAGCGCCGGGCGTGAAATCGAGAAATTTCTCCAGTTGCCGGTGAATGCCCATAACATTCCTCTCCAGTACTTCTTTGCTTAAGAGGTTACGTTCTTCGCTTTTCCCTGATGGGTCGCCGATCATACCTGTTGCGCCTCCTACCAGGGCGATCACTTTATGACCAGCTTTTTGCATGTGCATCAGGAGTTTTATCTGAACCAGGCTGCCAATGTGAAGGCTGTCGGCCGTTGGGTCGAAACCTATATAAGCTGTAACTTTTTCCCTGCCCAGCAAGTCTTCCGTACCGGGCATGATGTCCTGTATTAACCCCCTCCACCTCAGTTCCTCAATAATTTGGCTCATATATTGTTTTTTCAGCGGGCAAAAATATCGAAAAATGCTTCCAACGGCGGGCTAAAGAATTTATATTTGTATTGGTCTATTTTCTCCACTTACCTCCTGTTAAACCAGTTTTCCATATTTCCTAAAGAATAGAACTGAGCGATTCCCGGAACACCATACATAAAACAAGGGCTTTACATGAGAACCTTACTTACGATTCTGTTCAGCATATTACTATGCCAACTTCGTGCGCAGACCTACAACAATGAATGGATAGATTTCAACAAAACCTATTATAAATTTCCGGTAGGAGCAGACGGTTTATACCGTATCTCTCAGCCTGCTTTATTGACCATTGGACTGGCTTCAACGCCCGCGCAGCATTTTCAACTTTGGAAGAACGGAAAAGAAATTCCCCTGTACACTTCCGTAGCCTCCGGGCCGCTTGGCGCAGGAGGATATATTGAGTTTTTCGGAGAAATGAATGATGGAAAAACAGACAAAGTTCTCTATAAGTACGATAGTCTTCAAATCGCTGATAAATGGAGCCTGTATACCGATACCTCTATGTATTTTCTCACTGTGAACAGTACCGGATCCAACAAACGATTTGCGACATTGGCGAATGATGTTGCGGGGAATAGTTTACCGGTTGAAAATAGTTTCCAGTATACATATGTAAAATATTACCGCGATGCAATCAATAACGGTTATGCTGTGGATTATGGAGAATTACTCTATTCCTCTTCTTATGAAACGGGAGAAGGCTGGACAACCAATTCCATAGCGCCCGGTTCTTTATCGGATATCACTCCTAACCTTTATGTAGACAACAACAGTTCGGCGGGCGTCGTTTTCGATGCACAGGTGGCAGGCAATTCAGGTTACCTCCGAAGGATCTCTGTGCGTTTGAACAGTACGCAGATTGCAGATACGTTGGTAAACGGCTATACTATCAAACGTTTTCACGTTACTACCATACCAGTTTCTCAGTTAGCAGGAACCACAGCGCTTATTCAGTTTTATAACAATGGTACCGGTTCTGATAAAATCGTTATTGCGGGTTATCAGCTAACCTACCCCAGGTTATTCAATTTCGATGGGCAAACGATGTTCCGCTTCGATATGCCTGCCGGTGGCGCGAAATATATCGAGATCAGTAATTTCAATTTCGGAAATTCAACACCCGTTTTACTGGATCCTGTTAATCAAAACCGGATCATTGGAAATATTTCAGGTTCCACCGTACGGTTCGTGTTGCCGGCTACGGCAAATCCATCAAATTATATTCTGCTGAATACGGAGGCAGCCAACATAAAAAATGTAACGAAGTTCACCCAACGAAATTTCATAAACCATCAGCTTCCTACAAATCAGGGAAACTATGTGATCATTTCTCATCCGGCATTATACGATGATGGAACGGGTGTTAACCAGGTTGAACAATACCGTCAGTACCGCGCAAGTACAGCGGGAGGCGGATATAGTGCAGTGATTAAGGACATTAACGAACTGACCGATCAGTTTGCTTTTGGTATTAAACATCATCCGCTTGCCATCAGGAATTTCAGTTATTACAGCCTTGCGAATTTCACAACGCCACCCACTTATTTTTTGTTGATGGGTAAAGGTTTGAATTATCAGGAATTCAGAAAAAGAGAAACTGATCCAAACATTTCGAAATGGGCCCTGGTTCCCACCTTCGGTTATCCCGCTTCGGATAACTTATTGTTCGCGCAACGAACCCGCTCATTCCCTGAAGTAAATCTTGGTAGGATATCTGCGGTCAGCGGAAAAGAAATAAAGCATTATCTCGACAAAGTGAAACAGTTTGAACTTGCTCAGTTAAGTACGGATCAAACAATTGGCAGCAAAGGATGGATGAAGAATGTTGCACAGGTTACGGGTGCTATTGATGATCCCTCGCTGTCAGCACTTATCGATTTTTTTATGTCGGGCTACAGCGCCACCATGGCGGATACATTTTATGGCGCCAAAGTGTACAACTTCAATAAAAACTCAGGATCATTTACAGCACTGGGTACCAGGAAAACCATCGACGACCTCTTCAATGAAGGATTGAGTTACCTTACGTATTTCGGGCATTCATCTCCCAATACCCTGGAGTTTAATCTTGATGATCCCGGCAATTACAGCAACAGCGGGAAATATCCGCTGATCATGGTGAATGGTTGTAATACCGGTAATCTCTTCCTTTTTGATACGCTCCGTGCATTCAATGGAGGCACGCTCAGCGAGAAGTATGTATTCGCTGATCAGAAAGGGAGCATCGGTTTTATCGCAGATACGCATTTTGGCTTACCTCAGCAACTGGAGTTCTTCACTTCTGAGTTTGATCAGAACCTGGCGAAAAACATGTATGGGTCGACGTTAGGGGAGATCATGCGGCAAACAGATCAGTACCTGTGCCAGAATTATTCCAATGATTACGCTACCCGTATTCATGCTGAAGAAATTGCCTATCATGGCGATCCTGCCATCAGGTTAAACCCGTTTACCAAACCTGATTTTGCAATCCGGGATTCCCTGATCAGTCTGGCCAAAGAACCGCTCACCGTGGCGGATGCTTCTGTAGACATATCCATAAAAATTTTAAACATCGGAAAAGCTGTGGGCGATTCCATGAATGTGATGATCCGTCACCAATTACCTGATCAGAGTATACGTTTATTGGAAACAAGACGAATTCCCTCAACAAGGTATGAGGACATTATAACAGTAAATCTGGTGATCGATCCGGTTCGGTATGCCGGTACGAATAAAATTCTTGTGTCTGTTGATCCGGGGGATGAGATTTCTGAATTGTCTGAATCCAATAATACAGCTTCCAAAACATTTGAAATTTTGAGGGACGATATACGCCCTGTGTTTCCATACAGATATTCGATCATTGGAAATGATGCCAGTCTCGAACTTTTTGGTTCAACCGCTGACCCGCTAAATGCAGAAAAGACTTATGTACTTGAAATGGATACCACCAGGCTTTACAATTCCCCTATAAAAATATCCCGCTCTCTTAGTTCAAAAGGAGGCGCGATCAAATTTACTCCGGGATCTGTCCTTCTTGACAGCACGGTGTATTACTGGAGGTTAACAACAGGACCGGTTACAGCAAACTCAAACTGGCAGACCAGTTCGTTTACTTTTATAAGGAATGCAGAATCCGATGGCTATGCGCAATCACAGTTCTATCAACATACCGACAGCAAATATGATGATATGCGCCTGGATAGCGCAAGCAGGTTGTATCAGTTCGATACTAAAACCAGGAAGCTCTTAATACGCACCGGGCTTTATCCTTATTATTTATATGACCAGATCAATGTGAATGTTGATAACGATAAGATCGAATTATACGGATGCCAGTATAACAGTTTGCAGTTTGTGGTCTATAACCCACTTACACTTGTACCCTGGAAAAACTGGAATACAAGCAGTACAAATGGAAGATTTGGAAGCGCGAAAGTTTGCCTTCACTCCGCCTCCGTTGATACAACAAGGAATTTCTTTGAGTTCAACTATCCCGATCCGTTAGCAAGAAAAAATGCCATGGATTTTTTTGACAGTATTCCTAACGGCTATCTCGTATCGATCACCAATCTTGGGCGTAATGACAACACATCATTCATCGGTTCCTGGAAAACAGATACCCTGGCACTGGGCAGCGGGCGATCGCTCTGGCATAAATTTCACCAGATGGGGTTGCATAAGATCGATTCGTTCACAACAAACAAACCTTTCCTTTTCTTATTTAAAAAAGGAGATACGCTAAACTTCCCTGTGCGGCAGGATATAGGCGCCGCATCAAATGTTCATATTTCAGATACTTTCCTGTTACCGGGTAAAACCGTCGCAGGTACAATTAATTCTCCGGACCTGGGCCCTGCAAAACAATGGAAGCGGTTTAAATGGAAAGCAGGAAAGCTCAGTTCAACATCATCGGCGTATTTTGATCTGTATGGAATTGATGAGGATGAAAATCTAAACTGGATGGGTTCTGTAAATACTGCTACGGACACGTCCATCAGTTTTATTAACGGACAAGACTACCCGAAAATGCAGTTGGTTTTGAATACAGCAGATCCGTTGAACGCGATCCCGGTGCAGTTAAAATATTGGATGTTAACTTCTGATAATTATCCCGAAGGTGCGCTTGCACCAAATATTTACTATTCCTGCAAAGACACGCTCTACAGTTCCGACAGCCTATATTTTAAGGTAGCCTTTAAGAACCTGTCTGATGTGAATTTTGACAGTATTAAAGTGAGATTGACATTAAAGTCATCTTCTGCCGGCGACCTTGTCTATCAAAATCTGCAGTCCGGCGCCCGGTTGAAGCCTTTGACTGCCGGAGATACAGTGATCATCAGC
>JAEWDG010000045.1 GCA_023390215.1 Bacteroidota bacterium
GTATAATCTCTCGCCGTATTCCCGTCACCAAAGAATGGAACAGGCTGGCCCAGATCGATTAGTCTGGTGAACTTATGAATCGCAAGATCAGGCCTCTGACGGGGTCCGAACACCGTGAAAAATCTCAAACAGGTAATATCAAACCCATGTAAATGGCTATACACATGACAAAGCAATTCTCCGCTTTTTTTTGTTGATGCATAAGGAGAAATTGGGTCATCCACACGGTCATTTTCCGAAAAAGGAACTTTCGGATTGTTACCATAGACGGAAGAAGAAGATGCGAACAATAATTTTTTAATATTATGTTCTTTCATCGCCTCCAGCAGCGTAACACTTCCATTTACATTTACATCGTAGTAGGCTGTAATATTTTCTATAGAAGGCCTTACGCCTGCTTTTGCAGCAAGGTGTATAACCAGGTCAATTTCATTTTCTGAAAATATTTTATTCAATGCTTTGCTGTCGCAGATATCATCTTTATAAAAACGAAAAGCCTTATGATTCAATAGCCCCGCGAGGTTCGCATCTTTAAAATGCGCAGGATAGAAATTATCGTAGTTATCTATTCCTACAACAGTATGTCCTTTGCCAATAAAATATTCGCAAACATGAGAGCCGATAAAACCTGCAGCGCCGGTTACTAAAATATTCATGCCGTTATTTTTTCTCCCAGCAAAGTCGAATACATGGAAATGTATTGCTTAGCCATATTTGAAATTTCGAACTTTTCTTCTACTATTGTTCTTCCTTTCGATCCCAATCTTTTTCTTAATTCCGCATCAGCCTCCAATGCAAGAATTTGTTTCGCTAATGTTTCGTCATCATTCGCCTTTACAAGGAATCCATTTTTATTATCGAAAACAACTTCGTTGGTTCCGCCTCCCGTCGTTGCGATAACAGGCTTCGACAAAGCCATATACTCGATGATGGAATTTGATATGCCTTCACCATGCACGGCTGAATTCGTTAGCAGTACGCCTATATCGAAACAGTTCACGATCTGTTCTATATCTGCACGTTTCCCTGTAAACAGAATTTTATCGCTACATTCTGAAGGCACCATTTCTTTTGTCGCTTCGAGGGTATTACCTCCGCCTACCAGAACAAAACGTATTCTACTATTTTCTTTCAACACCGAAATCGCAGCCCTGATCATTGTTGCCTGATCTTTCCTTTCTTCAAAAGCGGCAACCATTCCGACAATGAATGGATTTTCATCATTTGGAAACAATTCCTTTCTCACTATTGAAGCGTCTTTCAGGCTGTTAAAACGGTTTAGGTCCATGCCGTTATAAATACAAATGGATTTTTTCGCTTTTGCGCCGTAGGCTTTCAGCCCTGCCATGGAATTTCCCACCACCATATCAGAAATCGGAATCGTCACCCTTGCCCGCGCATAATGTTTATTCAGAAAACTGGGATTGGCCGGTGTATCAACCACCATTCCATTCACCAGTTTAAAACGAAGCATTTTCCATGCGGGATAAGAATACACAGCCGTCATGCTGTCCCAGCAATGCACGATATCCGGTTTATAGGTTTTGCAGATTTTATAGAACTGCTTAAAAATCGAAAGGTCTTTTTTCGTTTTACGAATCAGGTAATGAATGGTTATGCCCAGGTCCAGTACTTCTTTATAGTGGATATCACGATCCATAACCGCAAGCTGAAAATCTATGCCAGGGGTTTTACGAAGCATTTTCATCAGCTCCGTTAACCGTCTTTCTTTTCCTCCTGCTGTCATCCTGTCTATGAAGTAAAGTATCCTCATACCCTGTTCTGCTTTAACCATTCTTCAAAAAATAACAAGGCCCATATTCTGCCGCTAAAATCGCGTGAACTCTTCCTGCTTTCACGAATAATCTCCCGCACATGATCTTTATCCAGATAATCATACAAGAGGCTACTGTCCGACATCAATGTGTCGTTCACATAAGTTTCCAGTTCACCTTTGAACCATGATGCAATAGGCGCAACAAATCCTGATTTTGGCTTATTCAATATTTGCTGAGGCAAATATTTTTTAAGCATTTTTTTGAATATATACTTCGACTTTCCATCTTTCAATTTCAGAGAAGAAGGAATTTGAAAAGTCAGTTCGGCGAATTTATGATCGAGGATGGGCACCCTTACTTCAAGTGAGGAGAGCATACTTGCGCGGTCAACTTTTGTAAGCACACTATCTACCATGAAGGTTCGCATGTCGAGATATTGCAGATTGGACAGGAAATCATGACCTTTCTGCTTTCCTTCCTTTAAAATGGCAACTTTAAAATCTTCAGGAATAGCGTCACTATGAACAAAGTTTTCTGAATCAAGAATAAGCTGATCCCTTTCTTTTTTTGGCCATGCGGTAAGGTAAGCCCCCATCAGATCACGGTCTTTGGATAAAAAATGCGTTGCTCCTTTTCCAAGTGAAGACCTGGGAATCACGGCATTTACGGTTCCCCAAAATGCTTTGTTCAATTCAGGGAGCGGTGTACTGAGCGAATGAAGTTTTTGAAAATAACTGTATATATCATAGCCTGCAAAAAGTTCATCGCCTCCATCGCCGGACAGGGCAACAGTGACATATTCTCTTGCGAATTTTGACACATAATATGTAGGAATGGCTGATGAATCACCGAAGGGTTCATCATAAGCGCTTACCATTTTTGGAAGCAAACTGATAGACTCCGGCTCAACAATCTGTTCACGGTGGATACAGCCATATTTTTCCGCAAGTAATTTCGCGTTTTTCAATTCATCATTCGGATCATCTTTAAATCCTATTGAAAAAGTTTGAATAGGCCTGTCGCTGTTACGCGCCATCATCGCAACGGTTGCGCTGGAATCAATACCACCACTGAGGAAGGCCCCGAGCGGAACATCTGAAACCATATGCAGTTTCACTGATTTGGAAAGCTCATCATCAATTTGTTCAACCCATTGGGATTCAGAAAGACTTTCGTCCGGTTCAAATCGAATGTCCCAGTATTTTTCGATTTTAATTTCCGTATCATCGAAACGGAACAACAGGCTATTTGCAGGCTGCAGCTTTTTTATGTGTTCATAAATGGAAAGATCGCTGGTGATATAATTATATGCGAAATACGAAAACAAACCTTCGGCACTGAGTTCATTGTTTACTTCATCAGCCCGGAGAATGGTTTTAATCTCTGATCCAAATACAAATTGATTGTTATCCTGGTAGAAATAAAAAGGCTTGATGCCAAAGCGGTCGCGCGCGCAGAATAACTGTTTATTTTTTTCATCCCAGATAGCAAAACCAAACATTCCCCTAAGCTTCTTCACACAATCTGTTCCGTATTGTTCGTACAAATGAACAATGGTTTCGGTATCAGATTGTGTTCTGAATTTATGACCTTTGGCGATCAGATCGAATTGCAGTTCTTTATAATTGTAAATTTCACCGTTGAAAACGATCCATACAGATCCGTCTTCATTTGAAAGCGGCTGATGGCCATGGCTAAGATCGATAATACTTAATCTCCGGAACCCAAGTCCCACGGGGCCGGAGGTATAGAAACCCTGATCATCGGGTCCCCGGTGTTCGATAGAATCTGCCATCCTCCGGAGTTCAGCTTCCCGGATATGCCTGCTCTTATCTAAATATATTTTTCCTGTGATACCACACATGATTCATTGTTCAGAGGTTATGCAAGGATAATGAAGCTTAAACCAGCCCTTCCAGAAACGCGCCGATCATATTGCCATACAGCAGGTAATCGAAATGTTGCTTTCCAAATTTGTATCCAGCTTCCCCGATCTCCCTTGCTTTCCCGGGATTGTCAATTACGAACTGCATCTCAGCAGCATATTCCTTTACATCATAATGATCTGTGATCAGCATATTCTCATGGTCTGTGAAATAATGTTTCACTTCACCAAAATTTGATGAGATGATCGGATTTCCGGAAGCAAGATATTCCCCGATCTTATGGGGAAACCTGGCGATATCCTGGAGCTCCGGCCGAAGAGGAATTAGTAATGCTGCCGCATTTTTATATTGTGCAAACAATTCCTTTTCAGGAAGTCTTGAAAATAATTTTATACGATCCCTGTATCTTGAATTTGCCATGTGGTTTTTCAAAATATCCATATTTTCCCGTGACCCGCTTACAACAAGGTGTAAAGGCAAACGCGGATCATCAAGTGTTGAATAGGCATCGATAACAAATTTCACCACTTCTTTGTACAAAGCAGCGCCGCAATACAGGAAATATGCCCCGTTCCCCTTATGTTCGATTCCATCATATTTCTGAAAATCTGTCAACACCGGGATCTTCAGATATTTTTTTTGCGGACAAATCTTTTTCAGATGGTTGATCAAAAATTCGCTGATGGGGAAATTTGCTTTTACCAGTTTTGGTCCGTACTTATCGTATAAGTAATCATTGATCTGAACGATCGTATCTGAGTTTCGCTTTTTAATCCCTGAATAAAACTCAACATAGTTGAGAATGGTTTTAAATCCGAACAATTTTGAAACCAATACATAATAAGTGAGGGTGCGCATACTG
>JAEWDG010000269.1 GCA_023390215.1 Bacteroidota bacterium
ATGTAATGGCGGGCTTACCCTGGGAATTGAAGATGCCGAAGCTTATTGGTGTTAAACTAACGGGAAAGCTTAGTGGCTGGACAGCGCCAAAGGATGTTATTCTAAAGGTTGCAGGTATTCTTACCGTAAAAGGAGGCACAGGAGCTATTGTTGAATATTTTGGCGAAGGTGCCACCAGTATGAGTTGTACGGGTAAAGGAACCATTTGCAACATGGGCGCAGAAATCGGCGCCACCACGTCGATCTTTGGATATGATGCAAGTATGAGCCGGTATCTTAGATCCACAGGAAGAGAGCAGGTAGCAGAGATGGCGGATCAGATCCAGGATCATCTTACAGGCGATCCTGAAGTATATGGAGATCCTGAAAAATATTTCGACCAGGTTATTGAGATCGACCTGAATACATTAGAACCACATTTGAATGGTCCATTTACACCTGATCTGGCAACGCCGATCTCAAAAATGAAAGAAGCCGCTGCATTGAATGGCTGGCCCACAAAAATAGAAGTGGGTTTGATCGGAAGCTGCACAAACTCTTCTTATGAAGATATAAGCCGTGCCGTTAGCCTGGCAGAGCAGGTTGCTGAAAAAGGATTAAAAGTGAAATCCCAGTTCACGATCACGCCCGGCAGCGAACAGGTTAGATTCACAATAGAAAGAGACGGATTTCTGAATGTTTTCGATAAGATCGGAGCGACGGTATTCGCAAACGCCTGCGGCCCCTGCATCGGCATGTGGGCACGTGTAGGCGCTGAGAAGAAAGAAAAAAATACGATCGTACATTCTTTCAACCGGAATTTTGCAAAACGTGCGGATGGCAATCCAAACACCATGGCCTTTGTTGCTTCTCCGGAAATGGTAACGGCATTGGCTATAGCAGGAACACTTGATTTTAATCCACTTACGGATACATTAACGAACGAAAAAGGAGAACAAGTAAAACTGGATCCTCCGACTGGTTACGAACTTCCGCCCCGGGGATTCGCGGTCGAAGACGCAGGTTATCAGAAACCTGCGGAAGATGGAAGCGGCGTGCAGGTGATTGTATCTCCTGTTAGCCAGCGCCTGCAACTCCTCGAGCCATTTCCTGCATGGGAAGGCGAGGATCTGATGGGATTGAAACTATTGATCAAGGTAAAGGGAAAATGTACAACGGATCATATCTCGATGGCCGGCCCCTGGTTAAAATTCCGTGGGCACCTCGACAATATCAGCAACAACATGCTGATCGGTGCAGTGAATATCTTCAATGATAAAACCGACCTGGTGAAAAACCAGCTAACCGGAGAATATGGCCCTGTGCCCCAAACACAGCGCGCCTACAAAGCTGCAGGCATAGGTACTATCGTGGTGGGAGATGAAAACTACGGAGAAGGTTCTTCACGTGAACATGCTGCCATGGAACCCCGTCACCTTGGTGTTCGTGCGGTGCTGGTTAAATCTTTCGCGCGCATACATGAGACCAATCTGAAAAAACAGGGAATGCTTGCATTGACCTTCGCCGATAAAGCGGATTATGAAAAGATCAAGGAGGATGATGTTATCGATATTATCCGGCTTAAAACTTTCGCACCTGGCAAAAAACTGAAATTAGTATTGCATCATAAAGACGGAAGCCGCGATGAAATCATGGCAAACCATACTTACAATAAACAGCAGATTGAATGGTTCAAAGCCGGTGGAGCGTTAAACATCATCCGCCAGGAGTTCATGAATAAAAAAAATTGACTTATTAAGAACTATTGAATAAGCGAGCCCCCTAAATGGGGGCTTTTATTTTATAGATCCGATCGGATTTTTCATTTGAATAACCCTGAATGCGACTGCTGCATCACTTTTTTTTGTGAATAGTGGTTGATCTATGGAAATGTATGTCTTATCTCACCGTCTCAAACCATACCTGCTTTTCATTGTTCCAATCGCCATTATAATTGATGGTTAATTCTTCGCCCTTATCCACTGGTCTTATTGTTTTGATCATTATAGTCTCATCATTAAAATCCATGAAATACTCGCAATTACTTTCATAACTGTGATTATAGATCGGCACATGGCCAAGCGCCATGGCACATTGATCGCCCTTTTCTCCCCATTCAAAAATATAATCATGCAAAAGGGTTTGGTCTAACAGGGCACGATCAGCCGCGGTCATTACAATCACCGGCGCTACTTCGATAACGGTTTCCTCCGGTATGGTTTCAAGGGTAAACACGCCTCTTCCCTTACTGGCTGTAGGTTTGATTACTAAATACGGTTGTTGCATATCAAGACTGATGGATAACGATTCTTTAAAATTAATTAAGTTACTTTGCAGTCCGATAAATCCTTGATTTTCTTGCATTTCAGCCCATGTCGATGGAAGAAACAGACATACCGTTACTCGATCAGTTCGATGAAGTGATCGCGAAGGAGGATAAACTCGCGATCCAGGAATTCCTGAATGATCAGAACATCAGTGATGTGGCTGAACTGATATACGAACGCCCTGAATATGAAACACAGATCCTGGCCCACCTTTCTATTCACCGGGCCACCGGAGTGTTTAAAATTCTCGATGTAGCTGTTCAGAAAAGGATCATTCAAAATCTCCCGACTTTCAAATCTGCAGAACTTTTAAATGAACTTCCTGCGGATGACCGTGTTGCCTTTCTGGAAGAACTTCCCACTGCCGCTGTTCGGGACATGATCAAGACGCTGGAACCGGAGGAAAGAAAAATTACGCTCGAATTATTAGGATATCCTGAAAACAGTGTTGGCCGGTTGATGACACCTGGCTATATCTATGTTTTTGAATACAATACCGTAGCTGAGGTTCTCCATACCATTCGCCGGTTTGGTAAAGACACAGAAACGATCGATGTTATCTATATCATCGATTCAAAAGGCATGCTGCTCGATGACATCCGGATCAAAGACATTATTCTGGCTTCGCCGGAAACAAAAGTGAGCGAACTAATGGATGAACGTTTTATTTCTCTTCACGCCACCGACGATCAGGAAGTTGCCAACGAGGTATTTAAAATGAATAATCGTGTAGCCCTTCCCGTTACAGACGACCAGGGAATTCTGCTCGGTATTGTAACCATCGATGATATCCTTTGGGTGGCGAGTGAAGAATTCAGTGAGGATATTCAAAAGATCGGGGGTACGGAAGCGCTGGATGAACCCTATCTTGACATCAGTATAATTAAACTGGTAAAAAAACGGGCAGGATGGTTGGTGTTGCTTTTTCTTGGCGAAATGCTTACAGCAACTGCCATGCAATTCTTTCAACAGGAAATAGAAGCGGCAACGGTACTCGCGCTGTTTATTCCGCTGATCATGAGCAGCGGCGGGAACAGTGGATCACAGGCGTCAACGCTGATCATTCAGGCTATGGCTTTGGGAGAGCTTACCATCACTGACTGGTGGCGGGTGATGAGAAGAGAGATACTTTCGGGATTTCTGCTTGGAGCCATTCTCGGCGCTATTGGTTTCCTGCGCATTCTGCTCTGGCAAAATCTTCACATTTTTGATTACGGTATTTACTGGAAGCTGGTTGCCACCACAATTTTCTTCTCCTTAATGGGAATTGTGCTTTGGGGAAGTCTGATGGGATCCATGTTACCCATCATCTTAAAAAAATTAAAACTGGATCCTGCAGCATCATCTGCTCCTTTTGTCGCTACTCTGGTAGATGTAACCGGTATCGTCATTTACTTTTCCGTTGCCTTTTTTTTCCTGCAGGGAAAACTACTTTAAAAAAAACAGCCCCGTTATTGGGGCTGCAACGGCTATTTCTAACCTATTTCCAAGGGGGTTAATTATTCAGGGTTTAACCGATTCTGATTTCTGGCCACTCGTCATCGGATATTGTTTGCGGTGATCCGCGTTTGCTTTCCAGACATCAGAACCATTGTACCAGATCTCATAACGTTTTGTGTTGTCATTCATCTTATAGGTAC
>JAEWDG010000290.1 GCA_023390215.1 Bacteroidota bacterium
TGTAACAGCAATCATTAATGCTTTTGGACCGGAAATCATATAGCAGATTTATAATTTTAAAAACCGGGTCAGCAATTAATTCATAAGATGTGGTGATCGAAGATGAGATTTTTTATTAATATAATTACTGGATAATATAATTTTTCCGCAAATATTTTTCGCTGGGATGGCTTACGCGGGGTGCTTTAAAGAATAGGCAGGCAGTTCCTGCCAGGATATTTTTAGCGGAACGTCAATGTCCACAAAACATCGCCGTAATGCAATTGAGGCAGGGCGGCTATTTCCCTCCGGGTGCACAATGTGCCCTCAGGTATTCCGAATATAATTTAGACAGGTGTGCTCTTGTACCTTTTCCTTCACTGATGCTGTGCGAACGATTGGGATAAGGCATGAACTGGAACTGCTTTCCGTTGGCAACCAGCGCATCAATTAGCTGTTCCGCATTATCGTAATGCACATTATCATCACCTGTTCCATGAATGTAAAGCAAATTTCCTTTCAAGCCCTGCACGCGGGATACAGGAGAATTTTTGATAAAATCATCCCTGTTTTCCTGGGGCAAACCCATATATCTTTCCTGGTAAATATTATCATAGTTCAACTGGTTGGTGATCGCGGAGATCGCGATACCTGTTTTGAAAAGATCGGGATACATGAACAAAAGATTCAGCGTGGAAGCGGCACCGCCACTCCATCCCCAAACTGCGGTACGTTCTTTATCGATATAAGGAAGCTCAAGAATTCTCTTAAATCCATTGGCCATATCGCGGATATTGATGTCACCGATCTTTCGATAGATCGCTTTGCGCCAACCGGCCCCTTTTAATGCCGGTGTTCCCCTGTTATCGATCGCTACCTGTACATAGCCATCTTCACTCATATCACCATCATACAGGAAATTACTGTGGTTACCATATTCATCATCCGTTACTGTAGCTGCAGGTTCTCCATAAACATACATCACAACCGGATATTTTTTCGAAGGGTCAAAATTCTTCGGCTTATTTATCCATGCATCGAGCAAAATATTATCCTCCGTTTTTAGCTGCACGTATTCAACATTGATATCCTTGTCTTTCTTCATGTTGGATGCAATGGATTTAGAACTGCTAACGGGTTTGTTATCCGGAAAACTTACCCATTCTGTAACCGGTGCAGTGTTCCAGTTGCTGAAACGGTGCATGGCCATTTTTGCCGTTGGTGAAATATTGTAATAATGGGTTCCAACCTGTTTTTTCTCGCTCAGTAATTCTTCTGATGATTTGCCATCATACTTGATACGATAAAGGTAGAGTTGCGTGGCATTGTTCGGTGAAGCAGTGAAATATACAAATCCATTTGTTTCATCTATCGCTTTTATGGATCCGATGTCATAATTTCCTTTTGTGATCAGTTGTGTCGTTTTTCCATCCTTACTGATCTTGTAAATATGCCGCCATCCGTCTTTTTCACTCACCCAAAGAAATTCTGATTTGTTGTTGATATAATACCAGCTTCCCTCTCCATCCGCCACATCAACCCAGGCAGGATCGCTTTCTGCCCAGAAGGTTTTTGAAGACCCTGTAGTTACATCACAATAGATCAACCGGCTTTCCTGCTGCTTACGGTCCAGTTGCTGAACTATGATGTCGTGCGCATCAACCCAGTCCATGCGTGGCAGATAGTTCTGGCGCGGGTTTCCTTCAATGTTCATCCATTTGATTTGTCCGTTGCCCACGCTTACCACTGCAATCTTAGCCGGTGAAGGTTCTTCACCCACTTTTGGATATTCAACAGGAATGATCCTGGAATATGGACTATCCGTGGTATTTAGCATGTAATAATCCCTGATCTGGTTTGCGTCGATTTGCCAGAATGCAATACGTTGTCCGTCGGGGCTCCAGCGGAATCCATCCCGGCATCCGAATTCTTCTTCGTAGACCCAGTCGAAAGTACCGTTGATCATCTTCCTGGTGCCGTCACTGGTGAGTCTTTTTGCAACGCCCGAAAGAGCATCTTCAACATACAGATTGTGTTCGCTCACATAAGCAACCTGTTTTCCATCCGGTGAAAACTTCGCGAACATCAGGCTCTGTGAAGGTCTCGATTTACCTACCTGGTGTAAATGGTTGTTTGAAAGATCGAGGATCCAGTAATCACCTCTGGTACGCTGCCGCCAGACTTTGGCTGTATTCGTGAACAACAAAACTTTTTTACCGTCATTGGTATATGCGAACGACTGTGGAGAGAGTGGTTCCATGCCTGAAGGTGTAAGTTGGGCGCGGGTAATTACAACCGTTTCCGCATCTGTTTTTGGATCTATCCTTACAATATTTCCTTCCTTAAATTTCGTGTATGCCAGCCCGTCAGTGGTCCAGTTTACCTGCTGCGCCTGAACGAGAAAAATGAAGCAGGTGCTTACGAACAATAAGAATAGGTTTCTGATCATTATAATATGTTTTTTGAACCGGGTAAAAATAGCCAAAACAGCAGATCATTTTACACCGTTGCTGGAAAAACAGCATAATTTTGACATAGCGGTATGCAGAAAGAAAAACTTCGTCTTGACAAATATCTCTGGGCCATCCGGCTATTTAAAACCCGAAGCCTGGCGGCTGATGCCTGCGATTCCAACCGCGTGAAACATAAAGGCCAGCCGGCCAAACCTTCCAAAGCCGTTTCCGTTGGTGACGAATATGAAGTGAAGACCGAAGCCAAAAAATGGGTGATTCAGGTTACAGGGTTGCTGCACAACAGGGTTCAGTACAGTGAAGCAATAAATTATTATCTTGATCTTACACCGGCAGATGAAATTGAAAGAATGAATTTTCAATCGGCTGCATTTCATACCGGTAAAAGGCTGAGTAAGATCGGCAGACCAACAAAAAAACAGAAAAGAGATCTCGACGATTTTCTTTCCGGCGATTAACCATGCGAATAGATATTATTTCTGTTGTTCCCGACCTGCTCTCAGGCCCTTTCTCCCACTCCATTTTAAAACGGGCGCGTGAACGGGGATTACTTGAAGTTAATGTGTACAACCTCAGAGATTACACTACCTATGCGCGGGCACAGGTTGATGACTACCCTTTTGGCGGAGGAGCCGGTATGGTTTTAATGATTGAGCCGCTCGTAAATTGTATTGAAGCATTGACCAAAGAACGCAGCTACGATGAGGTGATTTTCTTAACGCCCGATGGAGAAACTTTTAAGCAATCTATGGCAAACCGGCTTTCGTTGAAAAAAAATTTACTGATGTTTTGCGGCCATTATAAAGGGATAGATCAACGCTTCCGCGATCATTTTATCACAAAAGAAATTTCTATCGGTGACTATGTATTAAGCGGTGGAGAACTGGCGGCAGCCGTACTAACGGATGCGATTGGACGATTGATACCAGGCGTATTGAATGATGAAAGTTCGGCGCTTACCGATTCTTTCCAGGATAACTTATTGGCCCCGCCTGTGTACACCAGACCGGAAAACTTCCGCGGGTGGTCTGTTCCCCCCATACTTATGAGCGGAAATCACAAACGCATTGATGAATGGCGGTATGAAGAAGCCGTTAAACGCACCAGGGAAAGAAGACCTGATCTGCTGGATGATAAAGATGCAGTGAATTAAAGTTCGGTGCGGTAATAAATCACTTCGCAATAATGGCGGTGCCGCCCGAATCAGGAATGGGCGTAAAAGAAATCTTCAGTTCACTGCAAAACTTCCTTACTGCTTCCCTGGCGCCTTTATAGTGATCGTTATTGTAATCGTGGATCATTATGTAACCACCGCGGTTCAGTCTCGGATAAAAATATTTCAAACCCGCATAAATAGGATCATACAGATCCGCATCTAAACTTACCAGGGCAAACTGTTCATCCAATCCTTCCGCTGTTTCAGGAAAAAAGCCTTTCCTGACCACACAAAGATCGGGATAGGGCATCCGCTTCAACACGGCCTCCACCGAAGTATCAGAAAAATCCTGCGCACCGCCCGAAAAAGTTTTATCCAGTTCTGTTTTTACATCCTTCAAATCAAAACCGGCGAATGTATCAAACAGATACAATTTTCTCCCGGGGAAATATTGATTGATATAACGGGCAAACTTTCCTTTGTACACACCTAACTCAGCCACGGCACCCGCGATGCCGGCTTCATTTATTTCCGCGCTTATCAGTTCAAGTGTGGAAAGCCGGATGTAATCAAGGTAATTCTTATCAACCGCCCGCGTCCTTTGCAACCAGTTCAATGAATTCACGAAATGGATATGTGATTTATTGATCGTCCTTCCCAACAGAAAATTTGTGGCCTGAACCAAACGCCTGATCATCGTATTATGCTTTACCTCTTCTTAAAACTAATTGTGATTTGTAAAGATAGGGGGCTAACTTTATCCGCTTTCTAATTCAGTATATGTCAGCCTCTTCGTTCAACATAAAAGGGAATATCGTGGATATTTTTCAGAAGAAAATATTTTACGGATCCATTCATGTTTCCCACAGTGTCATTCAATCCATTGAAAATATTTCTGCCGAACGTTCAGGCGAAAAGTTCATACTTCCCGGATTTATAGACAGCCATGTTCATGTTGAAAGTTCCATGCTGATCCCATCAGCCTTCGCGCGAATGGCGGTTGTACACGGAACAATAGGCACCATCAGCGATCCGCATGAGATCGCTAATGTATGTGGAATGGAAGGCGTTCGCTTTATGATGGAAAATGGTAAGAAAGTTCCATTCAAATTTCATTTTGGTGCACCCAGTTGTGTACCCGCAACCATATTCGAAACCGCGGGTGCAACCCTTTCAGTAGAAGACGTGGATACATTACTGGCTGATCCACACATTCATTACCTGAGTGAGATGATGAACTTTCCTGGTGTGCTGCACAACGATCCTGAAGTGATGGCAAAGATCGCATCCGCAAAAAAACGGGGAAAGCCAGTTGACGGTCATGCGCCCGGACTAATGGGCGACATTGCAAGACAATATATCGACGCCGGTATTACTACAGACCACGAATGTTTTACAGCGGCAGAGGCTTCGGATAAATTAAAATATGGAATGAAGATCCTCATCCGCGAAGGAAGTGCGGCCAAAAATTTCGAAGCGCTGATTCCGCTTTTAATGGATCATCCAAATGAAATG
Organism: Bacteroidota bacterium; assembly: GCA_023390215.1. Lineage (GTDB taxonomy): Bacteria > Bacteroidota > Bacteroidia > Chitinophagales > Chitinophagaceae > Ferruginibacter. The sequence goes on from JAEWDG010000290.1 coordinate 5,122, forward strand.
ATGTTCTGCAGCGACGATAAACATCCCGATAGCCTTGAACTTGGACATATCAATCAGCTCTGTGCCCGGGCGGTTGCTTTTGGTATTCCATTGTTTAACGTTTTGCAGGCAGCATGTATAAACCCGGTGATGCATTATAAAATGAATATCGGCCTGCTCCGCGAAAATGACCCCGCTGATTTTGTTGTGATAGAAAATCTTGAAAATTTCGAGGTACTGAAAACTTTTATTGATGGAAAACTTGTTGCCGAAAATGGAAAATCACTGATCGAACCCATCACAGAAAAAGCCATTAACCAGTTCGACTGTAAAAAAATAACCTCAGCGGAGCTCGCGCTGCCGGCTACTTCAAATGAAAACATCGATGTTATCGAAGCGCTGGACGGACAATTGATCACAAACCGCCTCCGTATGAAACCCAATGTTGAAAACGGTTTGCTGGTATCCTCACCCGGGGATGATATTTTGAAGATCGTGGTGATCAACCGCTACAAACCTTCCAAACCCGCCATCGCGTTTATCAGGAATTTCGGAATTAAATCGGGAGCCATTGCCTCCTCCGTCGCACATGACAGCCATAATATAGTTGCCGTTGGCGCAGAGGATGATTCGCTTGTAAGGGCCATCAACCTTGTTATTGACGCGCAGGGCGGCATCTGCGCGGTAAAAGGAGAGCAGGAAAAACG
>JAEWDG010000005.1 GCA_023390215.1 Bacteroidota bacterium
GTATAATAATATGCGATCAGGCCGGCCGAGATAAGCAGAACAAGCAGCGCAGCAATCCACCAAAAACTACGTTTCCTGATGTCCCGTTCACGAAGCTTTGCGGCCATCGCCACTGAATTGGTCTCAATGTCGCCAACCTTCATGGTGTGAGATGCAGCCGGATGAATCACCCATTCTGCAGGAACAGCCTTGCCTGGTTCGAAAAATGCTGCTGGCCTGAAATCCAGTTCTCCATTTGAATTTACATAGAAGCTGCCCACATTCGGAAGTGGTCGTTCCTCCGGAAACCTCAAATGTTTCAACTCCTGGGTGAACGTCGTTAACGCCTGTTCGGCTTCATCGCGACCAAGGCCTTTTCTTTTTGAGATAAAACCGATAAAATCTTTAGAGTCGGACGCTGCTGCAGCATGTAATTTTACTGAACACTGCGGTGGGTAAATTGTACGGTCCGCCAGGGAAGCGCTCGCGGAAGTCTTCACTATTTCAAGCGTTCCGATCCCGGGTATTGGACACCTGTCGTATTTCGACAAAAATATTTCCAGCAATTCCTCTGTTGTATGCATTATTAAAAATTAAACCTTATTCCACCGAGTAAATTTAATCCATACACCTCATACCGGTGCCAGCGCTCATATTTATTATTGAAGATATTGTTTACATCCAGCCACGCGCTGATCTGTTTCGTGATTTTAAACTCTGCTCCTGCTGAAAAATCCGCACCGGGTTTGGAGCGCGCCGCGATATTTCCTTTATCCGTATAATAGCTTCCGCCAAAGAACCAAAAATCGGCTTTCAGTAAAACCTGCTTAAACGCCCACCAGCGCAACGCACCGTTCAGTTCAACAGGAAGGGCATGCCAGGCCCGGGTGTTTGTATTCAATCCGGTGTAACCATTAAATGTAATATTTGCATTTGCACTGAATTTTTCATTAGCGATATAACTGATATCACCCGCGATCCGGAAATTGTTTGCAGTGGGTTCATAAACCACGTTAAACGCTTTACTGTCGTAAGCGGTGTCATTTATAAACAGCGCAAGATTTTCGTAATGAATCACACCCGCCTTGGCATTGAGTTTAAAATGCTTTCCCAGGTTCGTTTTTATGCCACCGTAATATTCAGTTTCAATAGTGTTCGTTTGGCCGAATAAACGATCCAGGTAGGGGTTAATATCCGAAAGATGATGATAAGTATTTTTTACATAATGCGCTACCCACCCTGCCTGTACCATAAAAACTTTCTCTTTTATCTGCGCTTCTGCGTATACGTTAGGTAGCACCTTGAGTTCACTATTATGCCAGGTAGGTGCCACCCCCACATTGATATTAAAGCGTTCGGCATTGTAAACCAGGTCGGGCCTCAATTGAAATACATTGTTGCCGAAGGTGGTATCGAATCCCGGGACTCCTTTTATCGTGTAATTGGTAAGATCCGCGGTTCCCGCAACCTTAAGCGAGAAATTATTTCCGAATCTTTTTTCAACCGGAAGGTTGAGCTTAAAACCGGTTTCGTCCAGCTTTTGCCTGTTGCTGAAGATGTCAATTTCGATAGAGGGATTATAGGAAAGATTGAAATCATTCACCTTAATGTTCCTGACCCCGGCTTTAATATTAAGATCGGACAACAGTTGGCGCACATCTTTTTTATCGTACTGGTACAAATCGTGGTCGTAACCATACAACCGGTATTGATGCTGAAACATATTCACCGCGGCTGCGATCTCCAGTTTGTTGGTGAAATAACTTCCCGCCGCTGTTCCGTCAAACAAGCCATAATTCTGATGTTCGATTTTGCCTTTGGAAGCAATATAACGGCCATAAAGATTGATGAGCGCCGTTCTCCCGTTTCCAAAGCTCAGCCCGGCTTCTGCATAAGGCGTACTTAGGTTGCCGAATCCAGCTTTCACATAATTTCTTCCACCGAGATAAAGGTTGGTATCCTGTTGAAGCGCTAACGCTCGAAGGGCAATTGGCTGATAGGCATAAAAAAGATTCTGGGAAGGAATCACATAAGGTCTGAGATTCGTCACACTGTCTGATAACATCTGCGAACCCGACAGATTGATCTTAACCGGATTTCTAATAACCGGCTTAAAGGCGGTGGTAATATTAACCGTTTGTTTACTGCTGTCTTTCTGCGCGTAACTGAACTGCGAAACACCCAGCACGACGGTCACAGATATTAATAGTTTTATTCTTGTCATTTTTCCGGTTTATCAGTTAGCTATTTTAGAGTTTCGTTTTTCTTCTTCGATAACACGATCCAGTTTTTGCTGCGCTTCTGCTTTCAATTCCGGTATACTGGCATTTTTTGCAACGCTTTCATATGTGGCCTTAGCGTTGAAATAGTCTTTCTGCTGCATAAAAATGTCACCCAGTAAAATATAGGATTTAGTAACCCAGTTGTCGAATGAACCGGTTTCTTTTATCACTGCCATAGCGGATTTTTCCGCACCTGAATAATTCCCGAGGTCGAAATAACAATGTGCGATCTCGTAGCGTGCCTCAGCGCCCCAGGATGACTTATTTACGGCTGCAACCAGTTTAAATGAATTTATCGCCGCATTACAATCGTTCGCGATCTGTTGCGACTTTCCGAGAACAAGTGAGGCAATGGCTTTATCATCTGTACTTAGTCCTTTTCTTGACAGCAGCTCTTTTGCCGCATCATTAGCGGTTGCATAATCTTTCAACTGGTAATAGGTACGCACCAATCCGCGGAGCGATTCGAGGATATTTTCTGAGTTTGTTCCGTTTTGCCGCAGACTGTTGAAATATTTCTGTGCAGCGCTATAATCTTTCATTTCAAAATAACTGATCCGGGCCGCCTCAAGTGTGGCCTTTTCAAAAAACCGGCTGGCTCCTTTTTGATTTACTGCTGTATAGGCATTAACAGCTTCATTCCAGGATTTTTTCTTCTGATAACATTCACCCAGGTGATAGTTCGCTTCTATGGCGTAGGATCCCTGCGGATACCCGTTCAGGTAAGTTTCAAATCCTTTAATTGCTGCATCGCAATCACCGTTATTATATTTGATCATCGCGGACGAAAAACTTAAGGAATCCGCTTCTGAAACCGAAACATTCACACCATTCTGTTTCATGAGGGCAACATAATCTTCAGGCCTTCCTTCTTCAACATAAATATCACGGATAATTGATGTGGCTTCCGCAGCTTCGGGACTCTGGGGATATTTTTGAATCAGCGCCTGATATGCTTTCAGCGCGTTGCTATTATCATTACTGTTATAATAGGCTAACCCTGACTTCAGATATGCCCGGGGCTTAAGGCCTGTGGCATCGTTTGAATTGATGATGTTGTTAAGGTAGGGTACCGCGTCTTTGAATTTTTCATCAGTTATATACGTCTGCGCAATTTCCATATTTACATCGTTCACCAATCCGGATTGCGGATACTGACGCATCAGTGTATTCAGGATTTTTATCTTTTCTGAACTGCTTTTAATACCGGCGAGCATTCCTTTTTGCATCATGGCATAATCAGATTGTGGAAGCGCATTATTGATTACCTGTTCATACATAGCTGCCGCACGGGCATAATCTTTTTGCATGTAATAACAATCTGCTGTTCTAATAAATGCGTCTTGTTCGATTGAAGAAGAGGTACTGCTAACACGGCCCGCCACCTGTTCAAAAAACTTTTGTGCCTGGTTGTAATTTTCTTTTTGAAACCAGCAATAGCCAAGGTCATATTTCGCTGTAGTGGCGTTGGCTTCTCCCTGGTTTCCCGCACCTGATTGCAGATAGAGATTCAGGAAACGAATGGCATCATCGTACCGCTGCTGACGGTATGCGATCTCACCTCTCCAGAATTGTGCGAAACCGGTCAGTGATGAAGAAGAACCAGAAGAGAGTGCTTTCCAAAGCAGCCCATCCGCCCGGTCAAGTTGTCCTTCATTCAAAAATTCAATCGCCCGGCCATAAAGAATCCTGGGATAAACTGCTTTCATCGCATTTGTAGGCCTGTCGAAAGATTCATATAAGCT
>JAEWDG010000123.1 GCA_023390215.1 Bacteroidota bacterium
CTTATACCCAGACGGCTGGTAATGGATCATCAAACTGCGGACTGGTTTGTACAACAAGTGCGACGAATACGGGCCCGGTTTGCCCAGGCGGTGTTATTGACCTGGGATCCAGCGCTGTAACTGATGCCAACTATCAATGGTCTGGACCAAACTGTTTCAGCAGTACGTTGCAGAGCCCAACAGGTGTAACGGCCCCAACTGATCCCGGTACATATACATACACCATTGTTGCAACAGGCCCTAACGGTTACGCATGTACGGATACCACGCACGTGATTGTTACCCCCGGCCCTGCACTGGGTGTCGATCAAAACACTTCTGTTTGCGAAAACGGTACTGTTGATCTTACTTCATTGTTCACCCTTACAGGTCTTACCACAACCTGGACAAATTTTGCAACCGGCGATCCTGTTGCTAACCCGGCTGCGGTAACAAACAGTGGCGTATATCAACTGGCGGCTGCAACTGCCGTTGGTTGTAAAGACACCGCTCTTGTAACGGTAGTTGTTGACACTGTGCGGTCTACGGTTAGTTACCAGCAGGTACCCTGTACACAAACTGCAGTGATTACCGTTAATGGTACCCAGGGTGTTGGTAGTTTTGAATATGGATTGTCGGCCAACCCCGGCGTGTTCCAGCCTGAAAACGAATTCACGGTTGAAACAGCAGGAACGTACACTACAATAACGAAGGATAACTTAGGTTGTACATACAATAATGATGTGGTTGTAAACCTACTTCCTCCTTTTGAAGTGGATGCCGGAAGTCCGGTTTCTATAATTATTGGTGACGCGACCACGCTTACACCAACAAGTAATCAGGCTGTAGCTAGTTATCTATGGTCACCTGCTACCGGTTTGAGTTCCACAACAGTTTCAAACCCCGTGGCAGCACCTACAGTAACCACCACATATACACTTAACGCTACAACTGCGGAAGGTTGTGTGGCAACCGATACGGTAACCGTTACGGTGATCCCGATCTGTATTGAAGTTCGCAATGCGTTTACACCAAACGGTGATGGCATCAATGAACTCTGGCAGGTATACCGTAGCTACGAATGTTTCAAAAACATTTCAGTTCAGGTGTTTAACCGTTACGGTAATACAGTGTATGAATCAAAAGACTATCGTAATCAATGGGACGGAACATATAAAGGTAAACCTGTTCCTGATGGCACATACTATGCAGTTTGTAAATTCACACAAATCAATGGCAAAGTAGTTACTATCAAATCCGATGTAACTGTTCTCAGATAGTCAGAGAATAAAAGAAGTTAAGCCCCGCCCTCGTGCGGGGCTTTTTATGAAGGCAAACAGCATTTTTACATTAACGGTATGCTCGATTTTGAAGAGATAAGAGAATGGGTGTTGGGTTTTCCCGGGGTAAAAGAAGACTTTCCCTTTGGTGAAAATAGTTTGGTTTTTAAGGTAAAAGATAAAATGTTTCTGTTGCTGGCCTTGGATGAAACACCGGGGAGGTTCAATCTGAAATCAGATCCGGAGTTATCAGTTGCATTGAGAGAAGAATATCCCGAAACCGTTTTACCAGGTTACCACATGAATAAGAAACACTGGAACACGATTGTATTAGATGGGAGACTTCCTGACCGGCAAATAAAACAACTTATTGAATCATCATATAACCTGGTTGGAAAACCGGGAAAGAAATGAAAATGCTGCTCATTTAAGATATTTCCAGTTCTTTACTTTTCCTTCTGAGATCCATTCTACTGCCAGGGCGAGATTTTTTTCCCGTGTGGAATCTGTTTTTGCTGAAGACAGCCATTCGATGTATTCTTTCTTTTTCCCTGCGGTGAAGAGCTGATACTGTTTCCATGCCTTTGGATTGGCTTTTAATGCTTTTTCAAACCAGGCCGGGGTGTTCTGTTCAGTAACCGTTTTTTTTCTGTTGGCCGGAAGTTTCATACCATCATCGGTTAATTTCATCGCTTCTGCGATCCAGGCTTTCAGTTTTTTATCCGGAGGCAGATCTTTAAGCGAGCAAATTTTTCCAAGATGGCCCATGGCCTCCTGCGCTGAGGCTTTTTCAGCAAGACTCTTATCTTTCATCAAAGCAGCTTTCCAAAAACTGAACGCGGCATGCTGTTTAAAAGAAGCCATGCTGCACATCATCTCTCCTTTGTAATCGAAATGCGGGAAACTCCACTTCATTTTTTCCTCCGTATCAGGGCAAACTTCATGTACAAGTTCCCGGAGGTGCATGAGGACCGGTTGTGCAAAAGACTGCGCTTTAGCGATATACTGATCTACCGCTTTGTTATAGTTACCCATGACATTAAATTAGCGATATCTCCGTATATAAAGCTGGAAAATTACTGCGCCTGCAAAACCTCCCAATGTGTTTAACATCAGGTCGTCTACATCAAAAACACCGGTATTTGTAATAAGTTGAATCAGCTCAAATCCGAGACTGATGAAAAAAATGGAAAGTGTAATTTTCAGCAACGTATTAATTCGCCCCGAAAGCATTGGTAAGATAAATCCCAGGGGTATAAATCCGAGGAAATTGCCGCCGAGATTGATCAGGGCTTTTCGCTTCGGCATGCGTTCTGAAAGGTAGAGTTTGATTGAATGAAAAGGGATAAAATTGGCTGCCTGGTACCCTTTTTCCACGACAGTTTTATTAAAGGATGAATGGATCGCGCTATGCACTTCTTTTTTAGGGTGCTTGAACAGAATGAAAATGCTGAGAATGAACAGGTAAAGGAAAAATACAGCAAACCAAAATTTCCTGTCGGGCTTAAAGTCATTTCGTTTTTCCATAAACCTATAAGGTCTTAAGACCCTGCAAAAAATAGAAAAAATCGGGAAAACAACCTACTGTACCACGTTAAATTCCAGCGCAGACAGCAGATAGCCATAATTGCCGTAAGAAGACGCATTGGCAATATAGGTGGCAAAATAGATTCGGTGATCGCCGGCAGGAAGCCATATAGGGAAATTGTTGGTAATACTGGTTGACACTTTTGAAAATGGAACGCCATCCAAAAACAAATAATAATTGCCCCCAATAAAATTTATACTTTCAATTTTAAGCACCTTGTTCTCGGGCACAGTAAATCTCCGCATCAGAATCGTATCTGCGCAACCGCTGGAACATTCGGAAATAGAATCAGTCTGAATCACAAAAACCCGGTTAAACTGTAAATTATTTTGAGCTTTTGCAGAATAGCAACATATAAGAACGAATAGAGCTGCAATTAATTTTTTCATTATTTAGTTTAAAGATTTTAGAAACCCTTTGCAGTATAGATAAGTGTGTTCTGCCTGTCAGTATTTACAGCAGAAGTTACAAGGAGGAACCAGGCTGCTCCATTATAATAATAGAATCCACTGTCTCCATCAGTCTGGTATATCAATAATCCCGTAGCGGGTGTAGCAATCGCATTTCTTTGAGCAGCACTCATCCTTGGAATCAGCAGGCCTTTTTGCGTACTGCTTACATCCAGTATGGCAGAAGTATCTGCAGCCGCTGCAGTGTTGTTTATACTAACGGATTGAGAAAATGCAGTAGAAGAAAACATTGAAGCTAAAAGAAAAACACAGAGCTTACATATATTTTTTTGCATAGGTAATTTTAGGGATTGCAAGATACGGATCGAATTCAGAAATCTGAATGTTTAATCAGATAATAAACAACTTATCATTTTTTAAAAGCCTCACTCACCACTAACTCTTTACTCCCTGCAGTATAAGTATAAAATCCTTCTCCGCATTTTACGCCAAGTTTACCGGCCATAACCATATTCACCAGCAAAGGGCAGGGCGCATATTTCGGATTCCCGAAACCATTGTGCAACACGCGAAGAATGCTCAGGCAAACATCCAGGCCTATAAAATCTGCAAGCTGCAAAGGCCCCATAGGATGGGCCATTCCGAGTTTCATCACGGTGTCGATCTCGTTAACATTCGCTACTCCCTCAAATAAGGAATAGATTGCCTCATTGATCATGGGCATGAGGATACGGTTGGCTACGAAGCCAGGATAATCATTCACCTCACATGGGATCTTACCCAATTCCTCACTCAGGCGTATAATCGTTTGCGTTACTTCCTTTTTTGTCGCATATCCGTTAATGATCTCCACAAGTTTCATCACCGGAACAGGATTCATAAAGTGCATTCCGATCACATCGCCGGGACGTCTTGTAGCCGCAGCGATTTTGGTAATTGAAATGGAAGAAGTATTGGTTGCGAGTATACATCCCTGTGGGGCAGCTTCGTCTATGGCTCTAAATATATCCAGTTTCAGGCTCTCATTTTCAGTTGCCGCTTCCACTACCAGATTGGCTTGTCTAACAGCATCTATAATATCTGAACTCGTAGAGATATTTGATAATAAACTGGTTTTTTGCGCTTCCGTGAGCAGACCTTTTGAAATCTGCCGGTCAGCATTTTTTGATATCGTGGCAATGGCTTTTCCCAGTTGCTCGGTATTCACATCGATTAATGTTACTTTAAAACCTGTTTGCGCGAAAACGTGCGCGATGCCATTACCCATGGTGCCTGCACCAATTACGGAAACATTTTCTATAGCCATTTGAAATTCTTTAATTTATTTGAATGCATTTAAACCGGTTACATCCATACCGGTGATCAGTAAATGGATATCATGTGTTCCTTCGTAGGTTATTACACTTTCAAGGTTCATCATGTGACGCATCACAGAATATTCGCCCGTAATACCCATCCCACCGAGCATCTGCCGCGCATCACGACAAATATTTGTTGCCACTTCGCAGGCGTTTCTCTTGGCCATACTCACCTGTTGGGGGGTGGCCCTTCCTTCACTCATTAAAACCCCTAAACGCCAGTTCAGCAGTTGGGCCTTCGTGATCTCTGTTACCATCTCAGCCAGCTTTTTTTGCTGCAACTGAAAACCCCCGATCGGTTTCCCAAATTGAATGCGCTCCTTGCTGTATTGTAAAGCAGTATCATAACAATCCATCGCTGCGCCGATCGCACCCCAAGCTATTCCATAACGTGCTTTTGATAAGCAGGAAAGCGGGCCTTTTAAACCGGAAATGTTTGGTAACAGATTTTCTTTTGGCACTTTAACATTATCAAAAACCAGCTCACCAGTTGCACTGGCGCGCAAACTCCATTTACCATGCGTAGTTGGCGTACTGAATCCTTCCATTCCACGTTCTACAATAATGCCTTTAACAACACCCTGTTCATCTTTCGCCCAAACCACAGCTACCTGCGAATAAGGCGCGTTGGAGATCCACATCTTTGCACCGTTCAAAATATAATGATCACCGGCATCACGGATATTCGTGAGCATGCTGGAGGGATCACTGCCATGGTTGGGTTCAGTTAATCCAAAGCATCCCAGCCATTCGCCGCTGGCAAGTTTTGGTAAATATTTATTGCGTTGTTCCTCACTTCCATACGCATGAATGGGGAACATCACAAGACTGCCC
>JAEWDG010000134.1 GCA_023390215.1 Bacteroidota bacterium
GTTCAAGAGGTTCAAGAGGTTCAAGAGGATTTTAACTTTGCAAGTTATAGTTAGTTCTTATCAAGATTGGTTAACTGAAAAAATTTCAGTTATAGATTTTTAAAAGATTCTGCACTATTTTGGTGAATGGCTTCGATAAATCGATTTGAGGAAATTATTTCATGGCAGGAGGCCAGGAAGTTAAATCTCACAATCGGAAAACTCGTAAAAGAAAAGAGATTTGAAAACAATTTCCGATTGATCAATCAGATAGAGGGTTCAGCCGGTTCTATAATGGATAACATTGCAGAAGGCTTTGAAAGAAGCGGAAACAAAGAATTTATACAATATTTGTTCATAGCCAAAGCTTCTTGTGGCGAACTAAGGTCGCAATTATATAGAGCAATGGATAGAAGTTTTATAAATCAAAATGAATTTGATCTGTTAGCAAATCACGCAATGCGGATCTCATCATTGATTCAAAAATTAATTAATTCAATTAAATCGTCCGATTTAAAAGGAATTAAGTTTAAATGAAGAAAAAATAAGAATGGTTTGAGTTTCTGCAAACTCCGTTTCTTTTGGAACCTTTGGAACTTTTGGAACCTTTGAAACAAACCTATTGATCTTCAGGAATTCTTATTGCTTTTTGGACTAATAGACATGGCAACAAAAAAAAATAACACCGTAAAACTGAAATTCGACTCTTCCCGCAAACTTGCCCCGGCGCCCGAGAGCAGAAGCGCGGCGAAGATCAACCCTCAGTACGATCTGTTTATCAACGGAAAATTCGAAAAGCCTTCTTCAAAGAAATATTTCGATACCATTAATCCGGCAACAGAAGAGAAATTATCATCGGTTGCAGATGCCAGCCAGGCAGATGTTGACAAAGCAGTTAAAGCTGCACGTAAAGCTTACGAGACAACCTGGAAAAAAATGCCGGCAAAAGAAAGAGCGAAATATATTTATCGCATCGCGCGCATGTTACAGGAACGCGCCCGCGAGTTTGCGATCATTGAAACGCTCGACGGTGGGAAGCCCATTCGCGAAAGCCGCGACTTCGATGTACCGACCGCCGCTAATCATTTCTTTTATTATGCAGGCTGGGCTGATAAACTGGAATATGCCTTTCCAAACAGACAGGCAAGGCCGTTAGGCGTAGCCGGACAAATCATTCCCTGGAATTTTCCCTTGCTGATGGCTGCATGGAAAATTGCACCGGCGCTTGCCACCGGAAATACAGTCGTATTAAAGCCTGCAGAAACAACACCGCTAACATCACTTAAACTTGCAGAGATCATTCAGGAAGCAGATCTCCCTCCCGGCGTCGTAAATATTATTACCGGGGCTGGGGCAACAGGTGCTGCAATCGTGAATCATCCGGATATAGATAAAATCGCATTTACTGGTTCTACCGATGTGGGCAAGATCATTCAACGCGCCATCGCGGGAACAAATAAAAAAGCAACACTGGAACTCGGTGGTAAAGCAGCTAATATCATTTTTGATGATGCACCGCTCGACCAGGCGGTTGAAGGTGTGATCAACGGTATTTTCTTTAACCAGGGACATGTTTGCTGCGCAGGATCAAGGCTATATGTTCAGGAATCGGTGTATGAGCAGGTATTGCGTAAATTAAAAGACAGGCTGGAATCGTTGATCGTTGGTGATCCCATGGATAAAAACACTGACATCGGCGCCATCAATTCAAAAGCACAACTCGACACCATACATAAATACCTGAAGATTGGTCAGCAAGAAGGTGCAGAGATGTATCAGCCCTCATGCGATATCCCTAAAAAAGGTTTCTTCTGCCGGCCAACTTTGTTTACCAATGTGGCGCAGTCGAACCGAATCACTCAGGAAGAAATTTTCGGACCGGTGCTGGCGATTCAAACTTTTCGCACAGATGATGAAGTGATCGAAAAAGCGAATAATACGCCTTTTGGTTTATCGGCCGGTGTATGGACAGATAAAGGTTCCAAGATTTTTAACCTTACCACCAGGTTGCGCTCCGGCGTGGTTTGGGCAAACACATACAATAAATTTGATCCTGTTTCACCATTCGGTGGATATAAAGAAAGTGGCTACGGAAGAGAAGGCGGATTGCATGGGCTCTCCGCTTATGTAAACGTGCATTAATAAATTATCATGGCAAAATTGCTTACAAAAAAAGCGCCCCTGAATCTTAACGGTAACGGAGCAACGCAGATCTCAGGTTCAAAACGCCTTAATGTTTTAAAGACGTACAAAATGTATATCGGTGGCCAGTTTCCGAGAACAGAATCCGGCCGCTATTATACTGCTTTAAATAAAGCGGGTGGCAAGCTCGCGAATATGTGTCTCGGTTCACGAAAAGATTTTCGTGATGCTATGGTCTCAGCAAGAACTGCATTTGGAGGATGGAGCGCCCGCTCCGCGTTCAACCGCGGTCAGATTTTATACCGCATCGCAGAAATGCTGGAAGGCCGGCGTGCTCAGTTCGTGGAAGAACTTATGCAACAGGATGTTCCGCTTAAACAGGCGGAAGCGGAAGTGGAATTATCGATCGACCGGCTTGTTTATTATAGCGGATGGTGCGATAAATACCAGCAGATATTTTCTTCTGTAAATCCTGTGGCTTCTTCACATTTTAATTTTTCTGTTGCGGAACCTATGGGCGTAGTTTCTATAATCGCCCCGCAGCAATCAGGATTACTGGGCCTGGTTTCCGTGATAGCACCGGCGATCGCCGGAGGAAATACCTGTGTAGTCCTCGCCTCATACGATAAGCCACTTTGCGCTGTAACTTTTGCAGAAGTGCTGAACAGTTCAGACCTCCCGGGTGGTGTTGTAAATATCATTACAGGCTCAGTTAAAGAACTTGCACCTTATTTCGGTGACCATATGGACGTGAATGCAACCGTTTATTGTGATGGCGATAAAGCCGTACAATCCATGCTCAAAGAAAAAGGAGCGATGAATGTAAAGCGGGTTTTCATTTACGCCGACAGAGACTTTAATTCGGAGGAAGAAGGTCAATCACCATATTATATTCTGGATCTGCAGGAAATAAAAACAACCTGGCACCCAATCGAAAATATCGGTGGCGCCAAGGCAGGATATTAGATTTTGCCAGGCGAACGTGAAACTGATGAATTGAGGCTGACGGTAACTAAAGTATACCGTATTCAAGCCTGCCGACTGCATTCATTCCTAAAAGCTGATTCTTTAACAATTAGTCAGTATACAACGTAATTTTCCAGCTTGCCGGCACCAAAGTGCTGGTTGCGGGAAAACTGTACATTTGTTTCTCTAAACTAAACAGTAAATAACATGAAACGTCCGGGACTTCTTATCGGCTTAGGCATTATTGTCATCCTATTATTTTTTGGATGTAGCTCTTATAATGGGCTGGTTCAGTCTGATGTAGCCGTGCAAAAAGGCTGGAGTAATGTGGAAACGAATTACCAGCGCAGAACAGATCTGTATAGCAGTGTAATTAAAACCATCGAAGGATCCGCCAATTTCGAGAAATCAACATTGAAAGAAGTGATCGAAGCCAGATCTAAGGCAACGTCTATTACCGTTAACGTAAATGATTCGGCGTCTTTGGCTGCCTATCAGCAGGCCCAGGCAAATTTGCAGGGATCATTCAGCCGCCTCATGGCTGTTGCTGAACAATATCCGGATCTTAAAACAACAAAATCTTTTCAGGATTTCCAGACTCAGATCGAAGGAACAGAGAACCGCATCAATGTGGCAAGGCAGGATTATAATAAAACGGTTGAGGATTATAACCTGAAGGTGCGCCGTTTCCCCAATAGTTTGTTTGCAGGTGTATTTGGTTTCAAAGCCAAACCATTCTATAAAGCAAATCCGGGTTCAGAAAATGCACCCGACATACAGTTTAATATTAAATAACCATGTCCTTCTTCCGGAAAAAACAGCCCCTGCTTTCTGAAACAGAAAATGAGAAAGTTGTGCAGGCTATTCGCGAGGCAGAACAACGCACCAGCGGGGAGATCAGGGTTTTTGTAGAGTCAAAAAATGCTTTGGTCAACCCGCTCGAAAGGGCTGCAATTATTTTCGATAGGCTTGAAATGGAAAGAACAAGGCATAGAAATGCAGTGCTGATCTATATTGCCTCCCATCATCATGAACTCGCGGTTTATGGATATGAGGGAATCCATCAGCAGGTAGGCAGCGACTATTGGCAGGAAGAAGTGAAACAGATGCTCAGCTATTTCCGCAAAGGAAATATAGCGGAAGGCTTACTGGGTTGTATTAAACACATTGGTGAAACCTTACATGAGAAATTTCCATACATCGCCACCGAAGACAAAAATGAACTACCTGATGAGATCATCTTCGGGAAATAGGTTATCATTTACTGGAAAGGTATTATCACTCGTCATGGCTCTTGCATGCTGGGTAATATTGCCTGTTACTGCCCAGAAACTGCCTGATCCTCCCAACCCTCCAAGGCTGGTGGTTGACTATACCAATACCCTTACAGCCGACCAGGCAGATTTTATTGAAAGAAAGCTGGTGGCTTTTGACGATACTACCTCCACTCAAATTGCTGTAGTTATCGTAGCAACCACTGACGGGCAGGATGTAGCGCAATATGCAGTTGATTTAGGCAGGAAATGGGGCATAGGAGGAAGTAAATTTAATAACGGAGTATTATTACTTATCGCGAAAAATGATCACCGTCTGAATATTGCAACGGGATATGGTGTTGAAGGTGCTTTACCTGATATTACATCCAAACACATCATAGATGAAGAGATCGTCCCGAATTTTAAAGGTGATGATTATTTCCGTGGTATAGATGAAGGTACCGATGCCATCATACAGGCAGTAAAAGGAGAATATCAGGAAGTAAGACAAAAAAATCCTGCAGGCAAAGTTGGAGGCGGGATAAGTATTTTTATTTTCATTGTCATCATGATAATTGTGTTCATAGCCCGTGGCGGAGGTGGGAAAGGTGGAGGATTCATGAGCCGCAGGGGATATCGCGATATAATCGGCCCCATGATTCTCGGCAATTTGCTCAGCGGAGGTCGCAGGGGCGGCGGTGGCTGGTCAGGCGGCGGATGGTCAGGTGGAGGCGGAGGTGGTGGCGGATTTGGTGGATTCGGAGGCGGGAGCTTTGGTGGCGGTGGTGCCAGTGGAAGTTGGTAGAAAAGTTGTGCATGAAATATTCCCCTCCTTCGGAAGGGTGTTCAACGATGATCTGCGATATCATTTAAAAAAAAATAGTAGACCCGCGAATATCAGTTCCATCTTCATGAAATATTCCACTCCTTCGGAGAGATGCCTTTCCATCTGCATGAAATATTACCCTCCTTCGGAGGGGTG
>JAEWDG010000207.1 GCA_023390215.1 Bacteroidota bacterium
TTCCAGTGGTGTGTATGGCTTCACACTGGCAATGGTAGGCACGTTTGATTTTACGAGGAAAGTGGGCAGAAATTCTACGAGACCGCCAATAGCAACCACCACCAGACTTAATACAAGCAGGGTAACCGGACGTCTTTCAATCACCCTGTGCCAATATTCTTTATGTTCAGAAGTTGCCTTAACAAGCGGAGCTGCTTCGGCTGCTTCGTTTGCAACAAATGATCCTTTGGCAATCGTTTTTGAAAGGTTGTACACCATGAGGATCGCACCCACGAGATATAAAGCCCCACCAATAGAACGGGAAATATACATGGGTTTGATGTTGTTCACAGTCTCCATGAACTGAAACCTAAGCTGACCTTCCGGAGTGAATGACTTCCACATCAGGCTTTGTTCAAAACCGGCCCAATACAGAGGGACAGCATAAAGAATGATTCCTATGGTACCGATCCAGAAGTGGTTAGTGGCGAGTTTTTTTGAGTACAACTCTGTGTTCCACATTTTAGGAACCAGATAATATAAAATAGCGAAAGCCATAAAGCCATTCCATCCCAATCCACCGATGTGAACGTGCGCAATGGTCCAGTCGGTGAAATGTGAAATGGCATTTACATTTTTAAGACTTAACATAGGACCTTCGAAAGTGGCCATCCCATAGCAGGTGATCGCAACCACCATAAACTTTAGAACAGGATCTTCGCGAACCGTATCCCATGCGCCTCTTAGTGTGAACAAACCATTCAGCATTCCTCCCCAGCTTGGCGCAATAAGCATGATAGAAAAAACCGTTCCCAGAGACTGGGCCCAATCTGGAAGCGCGGTATACAGTAAATGATGAGGGCCTGCCCATATGTATATAAAGATCAGTGCCCAGAAATGGATGATGGAGAGCCGATAAGAATATACCGGGCGGTTAGCGGCTTTGGGAAGAAAATAATACATCAATCCCAAAACCGGCGTGGTGAGGAAGAAGGCCACTGCATTATGGCCATACCACCATTGAACCAAAGCATCCTGTACACCCGCATACCAGCTATAACTTTTCATGAATGAAACCGGAATTTCAACTGAGTTTACAATGTGCAACATTGCAACGGTGATCCATGTAGCCAGGTAGAACCAGATAGCAACATACAGATGTTTTTCGCGGCGTTTTAAAATGGTTCCCACCATGTTGATTCCGAAGATCACCCACACGATCGCAATCGCGATATCGATTGGCCATTCCAGTTCTGCATATTCTTTTCCGGTTGTTTTACCCCAAAGCAGGGTTATGGCTGCAGCCGCGATGATAAGTTGCCATCCCCAGAAATTTATCCAGGACATCGTGTCACTGTACATACGCGCTTTGCATAGCCTTTGAAGCGAATAATACACGCCCGCGAATGTTGCATTACCAACAAATGCGAAGATGATCGCATTTGTGTGCAGCGGACGAAGACGTCCAAATGTTGTGGGAGCGAGATTAAGACTGCTTGCGGGATAATAGATCTGAATAGCAGCCCAAAGGCCTGCAATCATACCAACAATCCCGAAAACAACGGTAGCCATACCAAATGCTTTCACAATCTTGTTGTCGTAATAAAATTTTTCGACGTTCATAATTCAGTTCGGTTTGTTTAGTGGGGACTGGAAGTGGGAGCGTTATCATCAAAAAGAATTCTTGATGCAGGCGAAACAGGATCTTCAAACTGACCAGTCTTCACGCTCCATAAAAATGCGGCGAGAAAAATGCTGGCTACCGATATGCTCGCGATCAGCAAGATGATAATGACACTCATAGATTTTTTTGACGGCGTAAAATTATTTGTGCGCTGAGGGGTATGCTATAATACGCGTCAAGACGTTAACTGATTTATGTCAGTGTATTGTCATGAAATTATCTAAGCTTTCTTCCAGCCCATTCAGAACCCAGATAAGTAAATGTGATAATGCTGATCGTACTTAAGGGCATGAGGATGGCTGCGATCAATGGTGAGAGCGTGCCCTGCACGGCATAGTGCATACCTACAACATTGTAAACTAAGGAAAGAGCGAAACTGCTGAGTACAATGGTACGATTGGTCTTTGCAAGTGAAATGAGTGTCCCGATATTTTTTAGCATTCCGGCTTCCATGATCACGTCACTGGATGGCGTGAAATTGTTGATGGATTCGCACAACGCGATTCCTGTGTTGGCTTTTTTCAAGGCACCCGCATCATTCAATCCATCTCCGATCATCATTACATGATCTCCCTGAGCACGAAGTCCCTCGATATAATTCAGTTTGTCTTCAGGGGATTGATTAAATAACAACATGCCGTCCTTACCTGTCCTTGCAGACAGTTTTTCTTTTTCTCCATCATTGTCGCCTGATATTAATGAAATGCGGTAATGGTTGCTTAGTGCAGCAATATTATCAAGTATGTTTTCCCTGTAATGATTATTGAAATGGAAATAACCCAACTCATTTCCGTTTACGCTGACATAAACATTTGTACCTGATACAATTTGTTTGCTGAAGCCTGTAAATTTTGCCGAACCGATCAGCCATTTCCGACTCATTATTTCTCCACTTATACCAAAGCCCGGTTTCTCAGAAAATCCTGTGGCATGTTTTGCTGTATGAGTTTTAAATTCGGCTGCGATGGCACGGCTAAGTGGATGGGATGATTGACTGGTTAAGGTCAGGATCGATTCTTTTTGTTCGTCTGAAAGCGCTTCACCCTGCCAGATCACTTCAAACATGGACGGTTCTGTGATGGTACCGGTTTTATCGAACACGATATGATTGGTAGCGGCGATCTCATCAATCACAGAGGAATTACGCAGATAGATATTTTTGCGGCTGAAGATCCGAAGGAAATGCCCGGCTGTAAAACTGTTGGCAAGCAGTAGTGCGCAGGGGCAAGCAATTATGAATATAGCCGTTATGGCGGGCCATATTCGGGCAGGGTCGTGTGTATACCAGTAATATGCTGTGATGGCAGCGATCCCCAGTAATATATAACTGAAGAACCTGGCAAGCATATTAATAAATGAATTATACTCTGTCTGTTTTTCTTCTTCTGTTTCTTTATTCCATAAACGGGTCAAATATCCCTGCGATACTTCTTTGATCACCAGCAGTTCGATCTTTCCCATGGTTTGCTTACCTCCTGCGTATAATAATGAACCCATATCTTTTCTTACGGGCAGCGATTCTCCGGAAACAAAACTATAATCAATGAAAGCGTTTCCGCGGGCTAAAATACCATCAACCGGAATGATCTCATCGTTATGTATCAGAATGGTATCACCTGGTTTAATCTCAGGCAAAGCGGTTGGAATTTCTTTTTCTTCTTTTAAGACAGTAACCGCTATAGGAAAATAAGATGTATAATCCCTGTCAAATGTTAGTCTGCGATAAGTGCGGTCCTGAAGAATTCTTCCCGCCAGCATGAAGAACACGATTCCTGATAATGAATCAAAAAATCCGCCCCCTGTTCCCGAAATCACTTCATACATACTGCGTATAAACGTGATCAGTATTGCCAGTGCAATCGGTGTATCAATATTCAGGTATGCATGTTTAATACCACCCCAGGCAGACCGGTAAAAAGGAATCGCCGCATAAAATACAACGGGAACAGAAAGCACTACACTGATCCAGCGGAAGGCAGACCTTAACATGGTTTCACTTGCATCGATTCCGAGATAGTCTGGAAAGCTGAGCAGCATAATATTCGCAAAACAAAAACCCGCTACCCCGAGTTGAAAGATCAAGCCTTTATCCGCTTTCGGTTTTTTCTGGCCCAGATCATTTAAACTGATGTAGGGTTCGTATCCAATACTGGTCAGGGTTTCAACAATTTTCCGGATGCCGGTTTGTGCCGGATCAAAAACAATGTCGACCTCCTTTTCGGTAAAATGAACCTTACTCGACATTATTCCCGGATCAATTTTTCGCAGGTGTTCGAGAAGATACAGGCAGGAACTGCAGTGGATCTGAGGAAGATAAAAGTTGAGGTGTATCTGCTTATCATCGCGGAATACGATGAGCTGTTCAGCAATTTTTTCCTGGTCGAGATAAGCGAATTTATCAGAACGCGCCAGGGATCTCTGGCTTAAACCCGGCGCATTATTATATGAGTAATAGTCACAAAGCTCGTGTTCATTAAGGATCTGATAAACCATCTTGCAACCTGTGCAACAAAAAGGTTTATCTCCAGACATCAATGGTGTTTCCGTGCAATCTTCACCGCAGTGATAACATGCTGTAACAGTTTCTGTATGTTTTTTCGCAGTAATCAAACCTGCGCAAATTTATCCGGCCAATAATCCATGGCTGATGAGTCATTACACCGGCTGAACTGACTTTCATCAACCAAACTCAGGAAAAGCGCTGACCGGTATCATAAGTCATGAATCAGGCGATCTTTAGTTTGCCTGTTATGCTTCCATCATCAGACGTAAAACTTAAAACCGTTTCCGACATTGTACGCGAAGACTATCGC
>JAEWDG010000214.1 GCA_023390215.1 Bacteroidota bacterium
CCGGAAAAAGATAATGCGCAAAGGGCTGAGCCTTATCCCGCGGCTTCTGCTTCCTCCGCAACTTTTGGTCATACAGGTTTTACGGGAACCTGCGCCTGGGCTGATCCTGAAAATCAACTCGTATTTATTTTCCTCAGCAACAGGGTATATCCGGATGCAAGTACAACCTTTAACAGGCTAAACATCCGGGGAAAGATCATGGAACTGGTTTATCAATCACTACCGCAGGTTAAATAAATGGAATCTAAGCACCCTAAAGAAATCAGGATTGAGGATTTCGATTATACGTTACCGGAAGACCGCATCGCGCTTTTTCCGCTGGAACAGCGAGATGCGTCAAAATTGCTATTGTACAAGGAAGGTGAAATAAACAGCCTCAGATTTGAGGACCTGCCCTCTGTTATAGATGAAGGGGACGTGATGGTATTTAACAACAGCCGCGTAATACATGCCCGGTTAAAATTTCAAAAACAGACCGGTGCGTTCATTGAAATATTTTGTTTGGAGCCTGGCGATGCCTCGTCGGGCTATGAAAAATCTTTGATGGCACATGAAGGAACCACATGGAAATGTCTGATTGGAGGCATATCGAAATGGAAGTACGGACCATTAAGTAAAACCATTAAGGTTGGAGAAAACATCACCTTGTTATCCGCTGAAATTGCGGGTAAAAACGAAGATGCATGGCTGATTAAGTTTTCATGGGATAATCATTCGCTGAGTTTTCTTGAAATTATTGAAGAGGCTGGCTCGGTGCCGCTTCCTCCTTATTTAAAAAGAGAGGTCGCATCTTCAGATGAAGAACGATATCAAACGCTATATGCCAAAGCGCAGGGTTCTGTTGCAGCGCCAACGGCGGGGCTGCATTTTACAGAAAAAATATTTGAGGCATTGCAGCGAAAGCAGGTCGGGCTCCTTGAACTTACCCTTCATGTGGGCGCAGGTACTTTTAAGCCTGTAAGCGCTCCAGTGATCGGTGACCACATCATGCATTCAGAATGGATCGAAATACATACAGCGCTTCTCGACCGGTTAATTGAAGCAGGAAAAAAAATCATCGCTGTAGGAACAACCTCGCTACGCACCTTAGAATCGTTGTACTGGATTGGCGCGAAGATTTCTAAGGAAGCTGATTTTGATCCTGTAAAAGGTGTCTCCCAATGGGAAATTTATGACGGTGGATTATTGGCAGAACCAGTTTCCGGAAAACAGTCTTTGAAGGCTTTAAAATCGTGGATGAAAGCGAAAGGCATGGATAAGCTTTTCACGCAAACACGACTACTTATTACACCCGGCTACCGCTTCAGAATCGTTGATGCGCTGGTTACCAATTTTCATCAACCTAAAAGTACACTGCTGTTACTTGTTGCCGCCGCTACCAATAACCACTGGAAAGAAGTTTATGATTATGCGCTAGCAAATGAGTTCCGCTTTTTGAGCTATGGAGACAGCAGCTTCCTGATTTTTGAAGATGAAGTTAAGGCTGAATCGTAACCGGTGTTCCAACCGGGATGTAGCTGTACAGGTCGGTCATTTCGCTGTACTTCACTGATACACATCCATCGGTCCAGTTATAAAAATTATCAACGGTCCATTCTTCCTGCGGCCTTGTTGCGTGAATGGCGATACCATCACCTATTCTTGCATTTTTTGGAATGATCCCCTGCTGTTTGCGCATGTTGAATCTTGCGTACGATTCCTGTGTAGGATAATCAAGTAATAATTCGGGTCCCCATTTCTGATGGATTTTTTTCAGGATCACTTTGAAAGCGCCATTTGGTGTTCTGCGATCGCCTTCCCGCATTTTATCGGAAAGATCTTTACTGCCAAACACTATCGGGTAAGTTGCATACCATCCTTCGTCATCATAAACCTTTAACTCGTAATCGCTTTTATCTACGATGATATAATAAGGATTTTCATCAGACTTCATCTTCATCTTCGCCGCATGGGTACTATTACGAAAAGCTGCTTTGCGTGATTTGGATGGCACGAAAGCAATCAAAACGAAAAATACGCTAAGACAGGCCAGGTGCAGAACAAGCCGGTGTTTCATCTTATATCGGTTTATTGCGGTCAACCCGTTAATATCATTGGGGCTTTGAAAATACTAATTTTTTGAACCGCTGATTACAAAGTAAGGTGAAATTTTGAACCCTCCCAGTGATATAAAATTGTTTAGCATTTTTTTTACAGCCCCGGACATTCCGCCTTCCCACTGGTTGTAAAAGCCGGTTGAAAATTCAACCCCGAATCCATGGCTTTCAAACATTGTACGGTAGGTTTCGAAACTTAGTAACCTTTCGGTGCAACTTCCCGTAAGCGGATCACAGGTGTTCGATCCGCCGGCAGGTACCGGATACAGCCCCGACTCTTTGAAACGGTTTATCGCTAACAATATATCGGCTTGATTTTTACCGCGTGTGGATGAGGCCAATGCATCAATTTGCTTTTCAGGTAGTGAGGAAAAATGTGAGCGTATGATCTCCTTCCTGATCTGGAAAAAAGGAATGCTGCTTATGCCTTTTTCAATTGAATCGTTATTACCATCTCCGGTCATTTCATCCTTATATTGAATTTTTTTCAAGCGCCTGCGAATTAAAGGATTTTCGTTGTTGGCTGCTGTGCTGAATGCGAAATGCACAGGATCAAATTCGGACAATCTTTGTATAAAATGATCGAGATCGTACACGTGTTCGATCATATCCGTTCCAACAACAAACTGAACATCAAAATTCAGATCAGCATTTTCAAAACTGCTGCATACAAACGCATCCGGCCGAATATCTAAATGAGAGGATAAGATCTCAGATGCTTTCAGAAATTGAACATCAGGCTCAAGTAGTACTACTTTCTGAACGCCGCAGAATTTGGCAAACATACCTAACAGTCCGTTTCCACTTCCGATGTCGAGTAAAGAAGTGTTTTGCGAGGGAAGTTCAGCACCAATCGTGATTTCGAGTAACTGCGCATAGATCCGGAGATAATAATTTCTGTTATGGATCAATTCAGATAAATAAAAAGCCGGGTACCCGCTGATCCCATCAATTGATGCGGGAAGCGCTGCAAGCCGATCACTGAATTCCTTAATATGGTTATGAAAAACCGAATTACGCACAGGCCAAGATACTAAAAAGCCCCGCCACCGAAGCAGCAAGGGCTTATGAGAGAGAAGAATGTATCTTAGTTAGCGAACCGGATACCCAGGGTGTAAGGGCGTACATCAAGCGTATGTTCATACATTGATTTTGGGCTATAAGAACCGTATAATTTCACCGGACCCAGGCCCAATTCTGCGATGTAAGAAATCTTAAATTTCTCAAGATCATAATCTCCGCGGTTTTTTTCTTTACCACGTTCAGCGCTTACCTGTTTGTTTCTCTGGCTGTACAGATAACCTGCACTCACGCCAAATGCCACATTAAATGTTTGTTTGTGAAGCCGGGGAGTGGTCTGGAAATTCAGCATAACCGGAACCGTGATATAATCCAGCGCAAGTTTGTTTTTTGAAAAAGAACTGACGCTGTCCCTGAAAATAAACGGTGAGTTCAGCGGTGATTGTCCGGCGTAAGGAACCCCACCTTCCCTGAAGCTGAGTAAAGAACTTTTCTTAAAACGGTAGTTGTTTAACTCAACACCGAGGCCATACTTAAGTCCCACGTTCTTTTTTATCAAGTCAAGTTTCTGCATAAACAACCAGATATTGACGTTTATACTTTTTCCATCGCGAAGATTGAAATCGCTTTTTGAAAATGCTGTTCCTCCACCCTGCAGGTAAGGGCTTCCCGACACTGCTGCAGATCCATAATTTGTTTTATCAGAAAAATTGGAAAAACCGAGATCCACAACCACCCAGTTGGTAGTAATCCTAGATTTTTGCTTTTTTGCAAATGAAATTTGCTCTGCAATTTTCTTAGCTGTGTCGGTTGAAGCTTTTCCTTTTGTAATGATCAGGATGTTGCCCACTTTCAATGTATCAGACTTGCTGGTCTTTGTTGAGTCTGTTTGTGCACGTCCGACCAGGCAAAGGATTAGCAGGGCCAACATGATGTTTAGCTGTTTCATTTCTTTTCTTTTAATGTTTCTTGATGCTTATTTTAAGGCGATCTGGAAGCCACCAACTTTTATGCCGTTGGCAGTTTTGATATTGGCTCCCCGTTTAACCACTTTTTTTACTTTCCTGAAAACATCGCCGATCCGGGTTTTGGCGATCTCGTCCTCAGGTATATATAAAATAGTATTGTTCGTTTCTGTTTCGTTTAAGGATGCTGTTCTTGCGTAATTCTTTTCATTGCTTTCGGTTACTTCTGCATGATAATCTGCCAGTGGTAATTCTGAAGCTTTGATTTCCTTATCTGAAAGATCAGCTATGTATCCATCAGGAGCCTGGTTAACCAACACCGGGCGGGTTCCTGTATATGGTACGGGTGAAGCGATGGTTTTGTTACCGGAAAGCAAAGAATTTTTTTCTGATGAATTATTTTTCTCTCCTGTATCTACGGTATGCGTATCTACATTCTTTGCATAAAATACAGTCTTGTTAGAACTATTTATTTTTTGCGATCCCTCCTCTGTTTTATCCTGATTTTCTGCTGCAAGGATTTTTGGATCTGTTTCTTCAGTATTTTTTACGGTTACTGCACCTGTATTGTTCTGACGCTTCGGAACAATATTATTCGCCATTGAACTATTATTTCCCGCGTTATCATTTCCTTTAACTGCCACTTCAGGTTTGCTGCTTCTATTCATATACACCCAAATGGATGAGAATAAGAAAAGCAGAATGGCAGCGGCTGCAGCGATGCGTATAAACCGCATGGTGATCAATCGGCCTGTTTCTTTTTTATAAAGAACAGATCTGTCGCCAAAGGAAATTTTATCTTCAGGATCAAGGCGGGTACTCAAAAGAACATTTAGCTCGGCCTGAAGCGCAGGATTTGAGGCTAATTCCTTTTCAAAGCCAGGTTTCAGGTTTTGCAAAAGCTCACCATCAACATAGTCCATCAGCCTTTCATCTGATGGAACATACTGCGAAGGTTGTTTATGAAGAAAAGATTTATCGATTGTTATATCAGAAGAAGGCAGAACGGCCTCTTTTAATAAGTCCAGCTCAATTTTAAGATCGGGGTTCTCAGAAACAAACTGATCAACTGAAGCCATATCAACAGCGTTCAATTCCCCATCTATATACAGCAGGAAAAATTCTTCGTAGTTATGACGGTTAATCTTCATTTCTTATATCACATTTTGCGGATCCACGATATATGACCGGAGTTGAAGCCGCGCGCGGTGTAAATAAACTTTAACCTGGCTCTCGCTGAGGTTCATGATGCTTCCGATCTCTTCGTAATTATATCCTTCATAGTCTTTCAGCATCACCAGGCTTTTTTGCGTTTCGTTCAACCGGTTAAACGCTTCTTCAAGAACCCTCTTTGCACTTGAACTTTGATAAACGGAACCTTTTTCCTGCTCACCGAAATCTTCTTTGTACGTCATTCTTTTCGCCTTTCGGATATGATCGATCATAACATTATAACCGATGGTAAACAGGTAACTTTTTACGGTGTCCATCTTAACCTGATCCCGGTTGATCCAAAGTTTCTCAAAAGCCGACTGAACCACATCACGGGAATCTTCCTCATGCCGCAGGTTTTTTACGATGAAGCGAAATAACGCATCAGCGTATTGGTCCACACATTGGTTATATTCTCTCTCAGTCATACAGTTACAAGTA
>JAEWDG010000310.1 GCA_023390215.1 Bacteroidota bacterium
CGCGTATACAGTCGAACGGTAGGGCCTATCGCTCTTACAGTTTCTCTTTTACCGAACCATGGTTGGGAGGGAAGAAAAGAAATTCTTTTTCCCTGAGTTACTATAATACCAAATATGCCAACACCTACGATCCTTATGGTGTTTATTGTAAATCCTGCGGGGATACCTCTTATGTAAAAACGGTAGGCTTTGGTGTGTCGCTGGGAAAACAACTTAAGAAACCCGATGATTATTTCAGCCTGATTTATTCACTCAACCTGCAGCAGTATAAACTTAGAAATTATGCAGTTAGCGGGTTCAGAGGTTTGAGTAATGGAACGTCAACAAACGTAAACCTGAAAATAACGCTGCTTAGAAACTCTGCCGGTCCTAACCCCATCTTCCCAACTTCAGGATCAACGCTGATGGCAAGTGGTCAGTTCACGCTTCCATATTCTTTGATAGGTATTACAAGCGAGGATAATACACAATATAAATTACCCGAATTCCATAAATGGAGAGTGAATGCGGAATGGTATATGCCGATCGGCCGGGGACGCGGAGAAGATAAAAACAAACAGTTCATTGTTAAGGCTGCAGCCAAATATGGCTTCATTGGAAAATACAACCAAAAACTCGAGGTATCACCTTTTGAAAGATTCCAGGTAGGTGACGCCGGATTGAGCAATACACAGGCTTTGCTGGGATATGATATCATTGCCCACCGCGGATATCCGATCTATTCCAGTTCAGATCCTAAAATAAACCCCGATGGTGCAACGCCTTCTGAATATTTTACCATCTTCAATAAATACACCGTAGAGCTTCGCTATCCTTTTAGTCTTGCTGCCAGCAGTACCATATATGGCCTTGCATTCTTCGAAGCAGCGAATGGCTGGTATAGTTTTAAAGAATATAATCCCTTCCGTCTGCGCCGGGCTGCAGGTATTGGAGCACGTTTTTATCTGCCGATGTTTGGACTGCTTGGGTTTGACTATGGCATCGGATTCGACAGGTATAACCAATCCGGCGGGCTAAAAGGCGCGGCTAAATTTACTTTCATGCTTGGTCAGGAACCGGAATAGGAACATTTTCCTATCTTGATCAACTTCAATTTTATGTATATGAAAAAAATTATCGGACTCACACTAGGTCTTTTTCTTTCCTTCTTTGCTGTTGACGCACAGCGTTACGCTGTGATAGATTCAAAATATATTCTTGAAAAAATTCCGGAATATAAAGAAGCGCAAACCCGCCTTGATCAGTTCAGCACATTGTGGCAGCAGGAGATCGATCAGAAACAGGCAGCGCTCGATAAGATGTTTCGTGATTTCGACGCGGAACAAGTGATGCTGACCGATGAATTGAAGAAGAAAAGGAGCGACGAGTTATATAATAAAGAGAAAGAATTAAGGGATCTTCAACGCAAACGTTTTGGTTTTGAAGGCGACCTGTTCAAAAAACGGCAGGAACTTATAAAACCCATACAGGATAAGGTTTACAACGCTATTCAGAAGATGGCAACAGAAAAACAGTTCGACTTTATACTGGATAAAAGTGAGGGAATTACCGTTATCTTTGCCGACCCAAAACTGGATAAGAGTGAAGATATCTTACGCAGCATGGGAATAAAATAATTAGAATAGGAATTTTTCGGGCAGCATTAAACTCCCGGGTTAAGACTATATCTGTACATACACAAAAAAGAAAAACATAGAATGAAAAAATTTCTCGTAGCGGGTATTTTCGCGATTGCGACTTTCACTGTCTCCGCTCAGCAAAAAATCGGGTATATCAGCACAGATGAACTTATCGGGGTTATGCCTGAAACGGACAAGGCAGATGAACAATTAAAAGAATACCAGGCTTCGCTTGCACAACAAGGTCAGGATCTGATGGCAGACCTGCAGGCAAAAGACAGTGCGTTTGTAAAAGATTCTGTCAAGTTGTCGAACAGTATGAAAGAAATCAAAAGACAGGAACTGATCGCGCTGTATCAAAAAGTACAGAACTGGAATCAACAGGCGCAGGATATGTACCAGGCTAAAGCGCAACAACTGATCGCTCCCATCCGCGATAAAGCATTGGAAACTGTAAAAACCGTGGCTAAAGAAAATGGTTACGCTTATGTTCTGGAATCCCAGGCTGTGATTGTTGGCCCTCCGGGTGATGATCTTCTTCCATTGGTTAAGAAAAAACTCGGAGTTAAAGATGCTGCCCCTGCACCCGCAGCCAAACCTGCAACTCCAAAAAAGAACTAGTCAATTACTGAATTAAGCTTTATATCAGAGCCACCTTAGGGTGGCTTTGTTATTTTTGTATACATGCATCCCATCGGAATATTCGACAGCGGCTATGGCGGGCTGACGGTAATGAAGGAAATAGTGAAAGCATTGCCTGCGTATGATTATATCTATCTCGGTGATAACGCCCGCGCTCCTTATGGTCCCCGTGATTTCCAAACCGTATATCAATATACCCGGGAGGCTGTACAGTGGTTTTTCGAACAGGGCTGCCCGTTAGTTATTCTTGCCTGTAATACCGCATCCGCCAAAGCACTGAGAACTATTCAGCAAAATGATCTGCCGGAAGAAGCTCCCGGGAAAAAAGTTCTTGGTGTGATCAGACCCACTTCGGAAGTGATCGGTAACTATACGCGCAGTGGTCATGTGGGTGTGCTGGGTACTGCAGGAACGGTTCAGTCGGGATCTTATCTTATCGAGATCAAAAAGTTCTTCCCTCAATTGACTGTGAGCCAGGAAGCCTGCCCCATGTGGGTGCCACTAGTTGAAAACGGAAAAATTGAATCCGAAGGAGCGGGATTTTTTATCAAAGAAAACCTTGATCATATACTTTCTGCCGACCCATCCATTGATACCCTGCTGCTTGCCTGCACACATTATCCTTTATTGGAACATCGCATGAAAGCGTACCTGCCTGAACGAATCAGGATCGTATCCCAGGGAGAGATCGTCGCTAAAAGTCTTGCTGATTATCTAAACAGGCATAGTGAAATTGAAGAGAAATTATCCAAAAATGCAATTAAGCGATTTTATACCACCGGCGATACAAAGGATTTCGATACGCATGCAAGCCTGTTTTTTGGGCAGGAGATAAGGGCTGGCAGAGCCACACTCATTTAAACCATTGAAACTCAGTAATAAAATTGTCAAATTTTTCAGGTAATCCTTCATTAATCTCGTAACCGGGGCTTAACTTTGCCGTCCTTTCACAGAAAGCGGGGATGGTGACCTGCTGGAACGGAATGAAACCAAATTGTAAAAGGAAAAACGCATAACAATGCCTGGTAAAAAAAGAACGTATCAACCGCATACACGCCGCAGAAAATCAGTACACGGGTTCCGTAAACGCATGCAAACTGCCAATGGCCGTAAAGTATTGGCAAGCCGACGCGCAAAAGGACGTCATAAACTGACCGTTTCCAGCGAACACGGTTCAAAAAAATAAATTGATCCTCCAATAGAGGAATAAGATTTAGCCTTTGCTTTCGCAAGGGCTATTTTTACTTAAAGCCACTCATTGGATCCGAAGCCTTCATATCGTTTACCTAAAGCAGCAAAACTTAAAAGCCGCAAGGATATACAATTGCTGTTTAACGAGGGAAAGAGGATAAATGCATATCCCATTCGGTGCAATTGGCGAAAGAATGCAGGAGGAGAAGAAACGCGCGTAGCCTTTTCCGTTAGCTCGAGACAGTTTAAAAAATCGGTGGACAGAAACAGAATTAAAAGATTGTTACGCGAATGCTGGAGACTGAATAAGCCGGGTTTTTTTCCTGCAGATAAACCCCAGCCTGCTATTGATGTATTTCTATTGTATACGGGTTCTACACTACCTGTTTTCAGTGAACTTATGTGCTCTATGCTTGTATTATTTAAGAAGTTATCAGCGGCTCTGAATGAAAGTGATTAGGCAGATATTGATATTCCCATTTTTGATGCTGATCAAATGCTATCAGCTGCTGATATCTCCATTGATTGGTCCTAAATGCCGGTATACACCAACCTGTTCTGCTTATGCAGCGGAAGCTTTGAAGAAACATGGGCTTTTTAAAGGGCTTTGGCTGTCTCTGAAAAGAATAAGCCGGTGTCACCCCTGGGGTGGACATGGTTACGACCCCGTTCCGTAACCAATCAGTTCATTAGGGACATAAAAAAACTGCAACCGAAGTTGCAGTCCTCAAAATATATGTCGCGCTTATTTCGCTGCTTCAAATCGTTCGCTGATCTTGTTCCAGTTGATTACATTCCAAATCGCATTGAGGTAATCGGGTCGCTTGTTTTGATACTTAAGATAGTATGCATGTTCCCAAACATCGACGCCAAGAAGCGGGGTTCCCTTCAGTTCAGCAACATCCATCAGCGGATTATCCTGGTTAGGCGTTGAACTGATCTCAAGTTTACCATCTTTCACAATCAGCCATGCCCATCCACTGCCGAAGCGCGTCAGTCCGGCCTGGTTGAATTTTTCTTTGAATGCATCAAAAGAGCCAAAAGCTGCTACGATAGCTTCGCCTAATTTACCGGAAGGTTTACCTCCCGCGTTTTTCGACAGGCTGTCCCAAAAAAATGCATGGTTCCAGTGTCCGCCTCCGTTGTTGCGAACAGCAGTGCTTATGCTCCCTGCATGTTTTACAAGTTCTTCCAGTGATTTGTTTTCATTATCCGTGCCCGCAATCGCTTTGTTGAGGTTGTCAACATAAGCCTGGTGATGTTTATCATGATGAATCTGCATGGTCTGCGCATCGATGTGCGGTTCCAGTGCATCGTAAGGATAAGGTAATGGTGCTAATGTAAAAGCCATGATCTCTTATTTACAGGTTAAAAATATATGTACTGATAGTTACAAATGTAAAGCCAATAAGTTTTGCGAAATGAGATAATATTACAAAGTTCCGCATGGCGTAAATTAACGCCTCAGAGCAAAAAATTGTTTCATCATGGTTGCCGCTTCATCACCCAAAACGCCTCCCTGCACAACCGTTTTAGGATGAAATGGGTTTGTTGAGCCGGTGGATCGGCGATACCCGTTTTTTTCATCAAAGGCACCGAAAACCACGCGGCCAATTTTACTCCAATACAACGCGCCACTGCACATCAGGCAGGGCTCAACGGTAACATATATCGTTGCTTCAGGGAGATATTTGCTTCCGAGATAATTAAAAGCACTGGTAAGTGCAAGGATCTCCGCATGCGCCGTGCTGTCGTTCAACAATTCCACCTGGTTATGCGCCCGGGCAATTATTTTGTCTTTGAGTACGATGACCGCACCAATTGGCACCTCCTGTTTATCAAAAGCTTCTTGTGCTTCTGAAAGGGCGAGCTGCATATATTGTTCATCCGTCATCTGGTGCTAACTTTAAGCAAATGTAAGCATGGCATTAAATGATGAATTGATTTCCATGAGGGATTATTTCCGAAGCAGGAAAACTTATCCCGTCTCTTTCAGGAAGCAACAACTGAAAAAATTCAAAACGCAGGTGATCCGTTTTGAAAAGCAGATATACGATGCGTTATTTACTGATCTGGGAAAAAGCAAAGAAGAATGCTGGGCAACCGAAAACGGGTTTCTGATTTCAGAAATAAATCATACGCTTAAACATCTGGATGACTGGTCGGATGATCAGTATGTTTCAACCAACCTGCTCAATTTTCCTTCAACCAGTTTTGTAATGCAGGAGCCTTTGGGTGTAGTGCTGATCATTGCACCATGGAATTATCCTTTTCAATTAATGCTTACACCTTTGGTGGCTGCAATCGCCGCGGGGAACTGTGCCGTAATCAAGCCTTCCGAACTGGCGCCTGCAACGGAAAATATTATCCGGCAAATTATCTCTGAAAGCTTTGATACCAATTATGTGAAGATGGTCGCAGGTGAAGGGGGAAAAGTTATTCCGGCAATGATAGAAAATTTTCAGTTCGATCATATATTTTATACCGGCAGTACGCAGGTTGGTAAACTCGTTTATAAAATGGCGGCAGAAAAGCTAATTCCGGTCACGTTGGAACTGGGTGGCAAATCTCCGGTACTCATTGAAACAGATGCGGATATCAAAATTGCAGCAAGAAGAATCGCCATGGCAAAATTTTCTAACGCGGGACAAATGTGCGTGGCGCCAGATTATGTTCTGGTTCCCCGATCCATGGAAGTCTCATTCATCGACCTCTTAAAAAAACAAATCCATACGTTCTTCGGCGACGATGTTTCTTTGAGTTACGATTATGGAAAGATCATCAATGCAAAACATTTTGACCGGTTGGTAAGTTATTTAGATGATGGTGAAATTGTTGCAGGAGGAAGACATGATAGGACGAAACTTTTCTTTGAACCCACCATCATGCATAACATTCGCCCCGGTGCAGCAGTGATGGAAGATGAGATCTTCGGTCCCATACTTCCTGTGATCAGTTATCAGACAAGAGAAGAAGCACTCGAAATAATTGAAAAACATAAAAACCCACTGGCATTTTATATTTTCTCATCTTCAAAAAAAAATCAGCGTCACTGGTTGATCCAGGTGCAGGCCGGTGGCGTTTGTATCAACAGCGCGGCCATCCATTTAACTAATCCATCTCTTCCTTTCGGGGGCAGAGGAAATAGTGGAACAGGCCAGTACCACGGAAAATTTGGTTTCGACACGTTCACACATCCTAAAGCTGTTTTAAAAGTTCCCATATGGCCTGACCCCGCTCTAAAATATTCTTCATACAAAGGAAAACTTCAGATGTTTAAAAAGATCATCAGATGACCTTCAAACAAAAATTGCTGAAATGGTTCTATCCGATGTTTGTAAAGCTGGGTCGGAAAAAAGCAGCGGAAAGAATCCTGATAAACAACGAACATAAAATACCGCTTCGTAATTTTGATAGTATTGAGATCAGGGACTTATCTGGAAATCTGTTTTCACTGTCTCAGTTGAAATCGCGCAAGACGCTGGTGGTTAATACCGCTTCAGACTGCGGGTATACCGGACAGTTAGGTGAACTGGAAGCGTTATACCAAAAATTCAGGGACGAACTTAATATCATTGCCATACCGAGCAATGATTTCAAAGGGCAGGAGAAGTTAGAAGGAGCCGATATTGAAAGTTTTTGCAAAAAGAATTATGGTGTGAGTTTTCCTGTTCTTGAAAAATCTGTCGTAAAAAAATCAGCAGGCCAATCTGAGTTATATAAATGGCTCAGCGATCCGGCACAGAACGGATGGAATCAAAGGGCGCCCGAATGGAATTTTTCGAAATACCTGCTGAATGAAAAAGGCGTACTGGTAGCTTATTTTCCTCCCGCCATATCCCCCCTTGATGTAAAGATACTGGCATTGATCAGGAATATGTAACTTTCCTTTAATGTTTGGTAAGACAGATATTGAAAGATATTTCGCTGCGGAAAAGTCCAGCGCTTTATGGATCATGATCCTGGCGGGTGTAATTTTCCTTGCGTCTTTTTCCATATGGTTAACGCATAAATCTGCTTTTTCGAAAGGCCTGATGATACCCACCGGTCTCTTACTCGTAATGGCATTGGTTGTTGGTTCCACGGTTTATAAGCGTTCTGATAACGACCGGAAAAATATGGTCTATGCCTTTGACATGAATCCTGCTAAAATTCAAAAACAGGAAATCCCGCGGTTGGAGAAACTGCATAGCCGGTTTAAAATCCTGCTGGCAGTTGAACTCGTGCTGGTAATAGCCGGCGCTGTCCTCGTATTTTTATACTACAATAAGTCGCTTCCGGAATTTTTATACGGGTTGGGGATGGGGTTATTGATAGCAGGGCTTGCAGCGCTGACAGTCGATTATTTCGCGTCTATTCGCGCCATGAAATATGCGGAAGGGTTGAAATCGATCAGTGCCCGATAGGTGGCCTACAGCGGACATTTTTCGTGATAATTAACGATCTCAATTGGGAGCCGGGGAAACTCATAACCCTGATAGTGTTTTTGCATTTCATCCAGAACTGCATGTATTTCTTCAGGTGTATTTAATGTCACTAATCTGTAACGGAATTCTTTAATACCCGGAAGACCTTTCAGGTAGTTGGTATAATGGCGTCGCATTTCATTGATACCCACAACAGGGCCCTTCCATGCAACAGATCTGTCGAGATGATTTCTGCACACTTCTATTCTTTCTTCCAGGCTTGGTGGCGGCAGCATTTCACCGGTTTTCACAAAATGTTTGATCTCGCGGAAGATCCAGGGATAGCCAATAGCCGCACGACCGATCATGATGCCATCCACACCATAGCGATTTTTATATTCCAGAGCCTTCTGGGGACTGTCGATATCGCCATTCCCAAAAACTGGCATACTGATCCTTGGGTTGTTCTTCACTTTCGCAATAAGGGTCCAGTCAGCTTCGCCTTTATATAACTGACTGCGTGTGCGGCCATGTATCGTCAGCGCTTTAACACCAATATCCTGCAGGCGTTCAGCGACTTCTTCAATGTTTTTCGATTGATCATCCCAACCCAGACGGGTTTTTACCGTTACGGGTAATCTGGTGCCATCAATAACGGCTTTGGTTAAACGAACCATCAGATCTATATCCTTCAAAACACCTGCACCGGCCCCTTTGCTCACTACTTTTTTCACAGGGCAGCCAAAATTAATATCGACCAGATCAGGATTAACGGTTTCGCAGATTCCCGCGCTCATTTGCATTGCTTCCTCATCTCCGCCAAAAATCTGTATACCAAAAGGCCGCTCTTCCTCTTCGAAATCGAGTTTTTTACGGCTTTTCATCGCATCGCGGATCAGGCCTTCGCTGCTGATAAACTCGCTGTACATAAGGTCGGCACCATTCGCCTTGCATAAGCTGCGAAATGGCGGGTCACTCACATCTTCCATAGGTGCGAGCAGCAAAGGAAATTCCGGTAATGTAATTGGGCCTATTGAAGGCATATCAAGTTGTATATTGCGCGTGCAAAATTACATGATTTTGGAGCAGGCAGGTATATATAAAAGCATAAAAGGCTATACGGGCTGGTCGCAATTCGCGATCATTCTCGTGATGTTCGGTGCCGGTTTCGTACTTACTGCTATTCTTCAATTGCTGATCGGGATGCAAATGGTACCTGAAGGAACGGCAGCGGAGAAGATTCCAACAGTAATGCTTGAACAAATGGCTAAACCTGAACATGTTACCTATGCGCGGATCATGCAGGCCCTGGGCACATTCGCTCTTTTGTTCATTCCGGCTTTTTTGTTTAACCTGCTGGTCAATGGAAAAAGTTTCTGGTGGCTGGGCATGAATTCTTTTATTAATGTTAAGCAGATCGGCATCGGATTCCTGCTTATTTTTTTTGCCAATATCCTGGCTACGCCCCTGGCGGATTTCACAAAGGAGATCGTTTCGCACTTTCCCTCCCTGGATCATTTTGCGGCTTCACTGGAAGACCAATATAATAAACAGGTGAATTTGTTGAGTAACCTCAGGAGTTGGAGCGAATTTGTTGTGGCGATTTTCATCATGGCTTTTTTGCCGGCCCTTTTCGAGGAATTGTTTTTTCGCGGGGCTTTGCAAAACCTGTTTACCCGCTGGTGGAAAAATGCATTCCTTGCGATTGTTGTAACCTCGTTCTTATTCAGCCTGATCCATGCCTCTGTATATTTATTTATCAGCAGGATGATTCTTGGCTTTGTTTTGGGCGCCATGTTTTACCAAACAAAAAATCTTTGGGTAAACATCATCGCGCATTTTCTTAATAACTTCTTCGCCTTGTGCCAGATGTTTTATATAAGCCGCTCAGGAAAACCTGTGCATGCGGATAATTTAGATCCTGATGTTAACTGGTGGGTGGGCTTACTGGCTTTGGGAGGTATTATTTTCCTTTTTCGCTTGCTGGATAAATATTCCAAAACGAACATCGAAAAGATTGCTGCCAAAGAAGCGAAGCTGGTAGATCAGTTAGATACAGGGCAACCATTCAAAGCATTTAATTAAATTTTTTGGCACTTAATAAAGCAGTATTTCAAACCAGGGCGCTTACCGCGTTGATCTTTGTGATCGTGATGCTCACCGGGCTTCTCTGGAATTATGAAGTGTTTTTTTTATTGTTCGCGATCGTTGCCGCCGGAGGATGGTTTGAATACATAAAGATCTGTTCCATAATAAATCGCGTTAAATTAAAACCAGTTTACCGTTTCAGCCTAAAC
Organism: Bacteroidota bacterium; assembly: GCA_023390215.1. Classification (GTDB taxonomy): domain Bacteria; phylum Bacteroidota; class Bacteroidia; order Chitinophagales; family Chitinophagaceae; genus Ferruginibacter. The sequence goes on from JAEWDG010000310.1 coordinate 10,156, forward strand.
CTGCTTGGATTGTTACTTGCACTGACGGGTGCCTTGGGTTTTTTTCCGGGAAATGTTCAGATCGCAGGTTTTGAAAACCTTTCCCGCATCCTGGTATTTGTCTGGTTAGGCATCCCGTTGTCAGCATATATATTATTGAGCAGGCAGAAGGATTTGTCTATGTTCAATAAAATGTTGATGCTTGCAGGCTTCGCTTATTTGTCAATTCCATTTGCATTATTATTTCATTTGCGGCTTTTCGATATCCCCATGCGCGACACAGGTGTGATGACGGGAAAGCTGATCGTATGCGGAATGATTTTTTCAATTTGGATCAATGATACCATGGCCTATCTGGTAGGTTCATTTATTGGTAAAACGCCATTGAGTAAAATATCTCCAAAAAAAACATGGGAGGGAACGGTCGGAGGAATAATTCTTTGCATTGTTACGATCTCTATAGCCGGATATTTTATTCCGGTTGCTAAGATCATTTCCTGGAAACACTGGATGGCGATCGCCGCAATTGCTGCGATATTTGGAACCTTTGGCGACTTACTCGAAAGTAAACTGAAACGCAGCGCCGGTATTAAAGACAGCGGAAATTTTATGCCCGGTCATGGCGGTTTCCTCGATCGTTTTGATTCTTTGATCCTTGCCACACCTTTTGTCTGGATGTATGTAAATATGATGATCTAATGGATCAGGCCGGGGTTTGTTGTATTTTAGCAGCTCAATTTCTCTAAAATGACGATACACCGGGAAGGATTTAAATCTATTGCCATTGCTACGCTGATTTTTGGCGCCATCAACCTTGGTATATTCTGGTTTTTCCCCGCATCGTTGCTCTGGCTGAGTATGTGTTTGTTTGTGTTAAGCCTGGTGGTCTTTCTTTTAATCATTTCATTTTTTCGAATACCATCCCGTGAACTCACGCTGAGAGATGATCAGATCATTGCACCTGCTGATGGTAAAGTGGTCGTTATTGAAGAAGCAGTGGATGAAGAATATTTTAAGGGAAAGCGACTGCAGATTTCCGTTTTTATGAGTCCGCTCAATGTACATGTGAACCGGAATCCCATCGGTGGCGAAGTAGTGTACAATAAATATCATAAAGGAAAATATCTTGTTGCCTGGCATCCCAAATCCTCCACCGAAAACGAAAGGCATAGTGTAGTGATCCGTCATGGAAATTACGAAGTGTTGGTAAAACAGATCGCCGGTGCATTGGCTAAACGTATCGTAAATTATCTTGAGGTAGGACAGAAGGTTACGCAGGGGGCCGAAATGGGTTTCATAAAATTTGGCAGTCGCGTGGATCTTTTATTGCCCATCGGTACTACTGTGAACGTAAAGATGAATGAGGTGGTGCAGGGAGGCGTTACAGTGTTGGCAACATTGCCACAATAGTTTCAATCGTATTCTTAGCTCAGGTGTTCCGCAGGATCACCTGAGATGTATAATTCCAGCCAGATTCCATCTGGCAGAAAACATTATTGTTTCAATCTTTCCGTTACTCAACTGCTTTATGTTTTTCACAGCTCTGTTCCGCAGGATCACCTGAGAAATATAATTCCATCCATATTCCATTTGGCGAACAATAATTTAAATTTATTTCCAGGATTTCCTCTTCACACTTGCTTTTTTTCGCTCAAATTCCCGTCCATTTTACATGGCTTTTTATGAAAGCTTTTTTCAATTTTGAAAGATTGATATTGGGCTTAAACCTCCAACATTGCGCGCGGTAACAAAAGGGATTGCTCCTTATCATTAATGGCGGAAATTCTGACACAGCGCCTAATCTGCAGGTAAGATCAATAAGTTAATTCTACTGCTATGAAATGGATCATTATCGTTTTATTTTCAGTTCTGTGTATTCCTGAATTAAAAGCACAATGCCCACCAGGCGAAGAACCTCATGTTGTTTTTGATTGCGATTTCAGGCTACATCGGAATAAGTTCGCTTGTAAAAAAGGTTTCTGGTTTTGTTACCGGTGCGAATGGAAAGTAAAATGTTGGCCGACAACAAAGTCTGCTTCCTTAGGAATGGTATATGCAAGAATCGTTGACAACAAATTCTTCGAGTTTCATTTTTCAAACGAAGTCATAGAAAAGCAAAATTTTACAGAAAAAGAGAAATCTGTATTCAATGTTGACGATGCTTTGATCTTCGAAATCGATAATAAAAGAATTCAGCTGGTCGTTGGGGAATACCCGACCAATCAACTCGATGACGAACTTATTGTACAGGTCCCTTTTAAAACACTTAAAAGTGAGGCCGGAGAGTAATCAATAAACCTGAACAGTCTGGGGCTACTGATAAACTACGTTTTTTTCTCCCTGAAAAGGGATTTTTTAACGCATCGGCTTTAGTTGCGTTGCTACAACTTTGGAATACCGTAGAATATATCTGGTCTCCTTGCTGAAGCAACTGGTTAATCTCCGCAAACGTTTTTTTCAGGCGGAAATTCTGACACAGCGCCTAATCTGGAGGTAAGATCAATAATTTAATTCTACTACTATGAAATGGTTTCTAATCACAATTTTGAGTTTGTCTGCATTTTCAGAAATTGATGCACAATGTCCGTTGGGAGAATACCAGGTTGTGGTGTATTCCTGTGATTTCGAATTTCACCGGCCAAAGTTTGATTGTAAAAAGGGCTTTTGGTTCTGTTTTACCAATTGCCATTGGGAGAAAAAATGTATTACAAAACCTGCCAGTGGCTTTTACAATTTTGTATATGCAAAAATTGCAGAAGGTGAATATCTGGAATTCCATTTTCCAAATACCGTGATCGAAAAGCAGAATTTCTCTAAAGAAGAAATATCTCTGTTTAATGTTGACGATCCTTTGGTTTTCGAATTTAATAAGCAAAAGCTGCAGTTGATCACCGGCGATTACCCTACAAAACAGGAAAAAGAGGAGTTAATTGTTTTGGTGCCATTTAAGAGTCTTTAATTTCATAATGGAAACAGTTAATTTTAATTGTTTCCATTTTTTTAAATCATAAATTATGAGAGTAATAGTTACAGTTGTTCTCACGCTTGGCTTAGTGTTTTCTTTAGAAGCGAGTTGTCAGCGGAAATTTGAAGTTGACAAAAACTGGCTTAGTAAGGAATTTTCTAAGAGAAGCAATCTGTTGATTTTAAATAAAGAAGGGTTTGAATCCTGGGTTCATATTATTGATGACTATGATCCTTCCAGTTTGATTTTAGGCTATTATATTCATGACTCATTATTCATTTATAATGCGGACAGGAGTAGAACAAATGAGTCGTGCATGGGCGTTACTGATGGCCGTTTAAATACGTTTGCGGATTCTGTGTTGCCTTTTTGCCAATATGCAAAAATGCAGTTTTTTAAAGATCAATATTTTTGGCAAAGGAAGCCAGGGAAGCCTGAAGCAGCTACGATGATCGTGCTATATAGCCGGCATTACGGCATGACGCACAGGAAATTTATCCGGAAGGTCGAAGAATATTCTTTGAAAACCGGAAGACCATATGTTTTATTGTTTGCAGATTACGCTGTTGAATGAAGGAATCGCTCCAATGCTTTCCTTCAAAACGCTTTCAGATCGCCCGACTATGTTAATAATTTGATTGTTCATTTTTAAATCCCCACTATGAGAATTTTTTCAGCTTTTATTTTTTCAATTGGCCTTTTTATATCGTTTAATGGTAATTGTCAGAGAACAATGGAAGATTCAAGAAGGTGGTTGAACAAGCAGATTTCCAGGCGCAATAACCTGGTAGTTTTAAACAGTACGGGTTTTAATGAGTGGGGTAAACTCCTTAGTACCTACAATCCTCAAAGCTTAATTTTAGGATACTTTGTGAAAGATTCATTTTTTATTTATCATCCAATATCCTCCACTGACAGAAAGGAAGCATGTACGGGTGTGATGGCTGATCTGATAGAATCATTCGTAGACTCAGTAAAACCCTATTGCAGATATTCGGAATTTCAATTAATTAAAAAAGAAAATTTCCGGAACTATGATCCTGCAAAATCTGAAGGACAAACCATGGTGATCCTGTTTACCCGGTCATACATGATTTTAAATAAGAAATTATATAAAGATGTGAATCAATATTTCAAAGAAAATCAAATACCATATATTTTGCTTTTCGGAGATTTCGCAGTTGATTAAAAAAGCTGATACGAACATATTACATTGAATATAAAGAAGGCACGGCCTTCTTTTTTATTATGACCCTAAACCACCACATCTTGCGGTGGTAATTTACTTTTCGCTGAGGATGAAGCTGCTTGTTTTTAGAAGAATTTTCTTATGTATCTGCGATTATTCAAACAGAATTTTCACAACATTAAGTTTGAATTTCGAAACATTAACGTCATTCACATTTTCTTAGTTATGCGCGCAGCTTATGAACAGTGAAATTTTTTATTAAAAGCGTTAATGGCGGAAAATTCTGACGCAGCGCCCAATCTGCAGGTAAGATCATCTAATAATTCTACTACTATGAAATGGTTTGTTGTTATTTTTTTATGCATTTTTTCACTCCAGGAAATCAAAGCTCAATGTCCTCCAGGAACGACGCTGACTTATGTTTACACTTGCGACCTCGTATTTCACCGGCCAAAATTTGATTGTTTGAGAGGGTTTTGGTTTTGCTGCAAGGATAAACATTTTGAAATTAAGTGTGTTCCTACCAATCACATGGGGTCTGTTGGATATATTTACGGAAGAATAATTGAGGGAGATTACATGGAGTTTCATTTTCCGAACGACGTAATCAAAAAGCAAAATTTTACAAAAGAAGAAGTTGCGGTCTTCAATGTGGATGATGCGTTGGAATTTGAGGACGGAAAAGATAAAATTAAACTCATCACCGGCGATTATCCTACTATTCAGCAAAAGGAGGAGTTGATTGTCAGAGTGCCCTTTAAAAGAGGCTGATCAGAAAAAGGAAGCAGCCCGAACAGGAGCTGTTTCCTTTTTTATAGTCCCTGGTTTTAGAGAATCTGATATTTCAGAATCATACGGAATCGGCCGGAAAATATTAAAAACCCATATCCTGATTTTTTCCGATTTTACACCCGAAATACTGATACATGTGCTCAATCCGGAGGGCAACCCTTGAAGATGCCGAACTAATTTGCAAACTTGGTAACATATCCGTCGAATTTGCACACCGCGACAGTTGCTCAGCAGCAGATATGCAGGAATACCTCGATCAAAATTATTCCCTTCCAGCGATCGAAGCTGAGCTTGCGGATGCAGGTAATATTTATCACATCATTGAGTATAATAATATTCCTGTAGGCTATTCCAAAGTTGTTTTAAATGTAAGCCATCCGAACATCAGGAATACGAATGTTACAAAGCTTGACAGGATTTATCTTCTCCCTGAATATTTTGATAAGAAATTGGGGATTGAACTATTGAAATATAATATCGATCTGGCAAAAAGAAATGGCCAAACTGGAATATGGTTATTTACCTGGGTGGGTAATACAAGAGCGGTGAACTTTTATAAAAGAGTTGGTTTCCAAATTATCGGTTCTCATCAGTTCAAAGTTTCTAAGAATCATTCAAACGAAAATTACCACATGTATCTGCAATTAGATGAAGATTGAGTCCTGCAACGTTTGTAGCCTCTTAAACGCCTGGAATCTCTTGAACTTCTGGAACCTTTGAAAAAATACTGAATCAAGTTCAGGATGACGGCACTGATTGAATGTCCATTACAACCCACTCGCCCCAAAATAACTATGCAGCGCAGAAGGTAACTTTATTCCTTCAGGTGTTTGATTGTTCTCCAGCAAAGCAGCAACAATCCTCGGAAGCGCAAGTGAAGATCCGTTCAAAGAATGAAGCAATTGAGTTTTTCCGCTTTCATCTTTATACCTGATCTTCATCCGGTTCGTCTGAAAAGATTCAAAATTGCTGACTGAACTTACTTCCAGCCATTTTTTCTGAGCCGCGCTATATACTTCAAAGTCATATGTGAGTGCAGATGTAAAGCCCATATCGCCGC
>JAEWDG010000316.1 GCA_023390215.1 Bacteroidota bacterium
AGCTCCGCGCGACACTAAGCTATTTTGGAAAAAGACCGGACTACATAAAATGCAGCGCTTGTAGGTAAATTAACTGTATTGAAATTATTCTCCCGCAGATCCCGCAGATTTTCGCAGAAGTATAAAATAACAGGATTGGCCAGCATCTAAAAGGCGTCCCAAACTGCGTATGGGACAGGCTAAGAAAATTGAATGAAGAGGCGTTAAAAAAGGAAATGTAGCGATGTTATGTTGGGTTATATTCACTGCTGGTAAGGTGCACCGACGATAAAATATGATTTGAAGCTTAAGCTTTTTTCCTTTTAGCCTCGAGTTCAATTTTTAGCTTTTGAGATGCAGCCTTGATTTTTTGCTTCTTTTGTATCAAGACAAAAGAAGAGTTACAATTGTATCAAGACAAAAGTGGAAAGATCGCCGTCAAGGCAAAAGAAGGGAAAACAAGATGCTTTTGAAATATTGTTCCCTCAGATTGCGCTGATTTCCGCAGATAAAAAAGAGTAAGAAAATGTGTCCACTCCGTGCTATACTAAGGTGAACTGTGAAGTCCAGCCCCCAATTCATATACGAATTGTAACTTCAACTAGTGAAAGCAATTCCCGTCAGGCATATAGCTTCTGCTCAAACCCTTCAAAGCAGTGCAGGAAGGTTTAGCATACGTAAACTCCGGCAGGTGCTGAACGGAAACGATCTTGTTCATGAACTGCACAAACATGATTTCTATTTTGTTCTGGCTGTAAAAGAGGGCAAAGGCATTCACGAAATAGACTTTATTAAGTATCCCGTACATAACCACTCCGTTTTCATACTTCGTCCGGGGCAGGTGCATCGACTGGAACTGAGTGCAAATGCAACCGGTTTTCTGATGGAATTTGACTTATCATTCTACCAGCCTAAAAATAACATCCAGGAACACAGATGGAAGAAAGCTTCAGGTAAAAACTATTGTGAGGTGGAAGCGGCCAGATTTGAAAAACTGTTATCACAATTATCTGCTATATTCACTGAGCATTGTGAAAAGGAGGAAGGTTATGTAGAAGCTATCAAAGCCCGACTTGACTTGTTTTTCATTGAATACATCAGGCAGAGTAAAAACCCTGGCAGTATAGCAAAATCAGAAAGCTTATACATCCAGGAACGATTTGAAGAATTTGCCCATCTTCTGGAAACAAACATCGTTTCCATGAAATCTGTTTCACAATATGCTGATTTATTGAACCTCTCACCTTATCAACTAAATTCAATAACCAAAACCTCTGTTGGGAAAACCGTTTCAGATCTAATCGATGAACAGATCATCCTGGAAGCAAAAAGATATCTACTTGCATCTCCGGATCAGGTAAAAGAGATCGCAGATCACCTCGGTTATGAAGATCCCTCTTATTTCATTCGTTTTTTCAAGAAACATACAGGCTATGCACCTGATGCGTTTCGCAAGAATTTCAAATAAGTCCTGTTCAACTTCATAGTCGTCCTGCTGTACCCCTCTTGCCTGTTCTAGTTTTGTATTCGATCAGTTAATCTAAAAAACAATCGAAATGAAAGTAAAATCCAGGCTTCTGATGGCGCTGAAAATATGGATGGTGATCTATCCATCAATCACAGCCTTCCAGTTTCTTTTCGGGCAGCAACTATTAGTACTCCCGCTGTACCAAAGAACATTTATCCTCACTATTTCTCTGGTTCCGTGGATGATGTTTGCAGGTGTGCCGGCTATAGATTTTTTGATTACCCGGATTTCCCGGAAAACTTCATCCGGATAAAACACGATGGATAGGCGGATATTTTTAAAACAAGCCGGTGTAATGGTAAGTGGAATTATTGTTCAACTTCCATCGCATAGTGGTTCAAAAAAACTAAATATGAGATCAGATAAACAATTTGATGTAATTATCGTTGGGGGCAGCTATGCCGGTCTTGCAGCAGGCATGGCTCTGGGCAGAGCGCTGAGAAATGTTTTAATAATCGACAGCAACAATCCCTGTAACAGGCAAACACCACATTCTCATAATTTTTTAACCAACGACGGGAAGACGCCCAAAGAAATTTCCACCCTTGCAAGAAAACAGGTGCAGGCTTACGACAGCGTAAACATTGTTGACGCTCTGGCAACGGCTGGTTTTAAAACAGTATCAGGTTTCGAGATTCAAATAGAAAATGGAGAAAGATTCAGTGGCCGGAAGTTGATTTTTGCAACCGGCATCAAAGACCTCATTCCAAATATTCCAGGCTTCGCTGAAAGCTGGGGAATCAGTGTGCTTCACTGTCCTTACTGCCACGGTTATGAAGTGCGGCATCTGAAAACGGGCATCATCGCCAATGGAGATACCGGTTTTGAGATGGCAGGTTTAATTTCCAACTGGACAAAAGATCTAACCCTTTATACCAACGGTAAATCAACAATTTCAGTTGGGCAAAAAGCCAAACTGGATAGACATCGAATCCATATCGAAGAAGCCGAAATAGATCATTTAATACATGAAGCGGGATATATCAAAAAAATACATTTTAAAAACGGAGCAAGTACACAGGTAGAGGCTATTTATGCGAGACTTCCATTTGTTCAACATTCATCTATACCCCAGGAGCTGGGATGTGAGCTGACAGAGGATGGTTATATCAAAACAGATACGACACAAAAAACTTCTGTAACGGGCATCTATGCCTGCGGCGATAACACGACGAAAATGCGTACCGTTGCAAACGCAATTGCAATGGGGACGACCACAGGTTTAATGGTAAACAAGGACCTGATTGAAGAAGAGTTTCGTTAATGATAGTTACGCTTAAAATTTGAGGACTATCAGATATCCGGAAAAATCAACCTGCCCGAAAATAAATAGCACGGTTATGGAAAATAAAATTGAAAATATGAATATAAAAACGCCCAGGTTGGTAATAAGAAATTTGCAGGCGCATGACCTGGCAGAATTTTATTCATACCGTTCCAATCCTGAAGTTGCTAAATACCAGGGTTTCGATGTTATGACGGTAGAGCAGGCAAGATCTTTTATTGAAAACAATGCTACAAAAAAATTCGGCAAAGCGGGTGAATGGGTACAATATGCTATTGCCGACAAGTCAACGGGAAAGCTTGTTGGAGATTGTGCTATCAAATTAGATCAGTATGACACAAGGCTTGGAGAAATAGGGATCACCATTTCCCCGGAAGAACAAAAAAAAGGTTATGCAAAAGAATCCTTGATCGCTATCCTGAATTTCCTGTTTAGCCTGGAAGGTTTTCATCGTGTTACTGAAACTGTAGATGCTGAAAACATCGCGTCAATACAACTTTTAAAAACTACAGGCTTTCGGCAGGAGGGATATTTTATCGAGAATATTTTTTTCAAAGGAAGCTGGGGAAGTGAATATCAATTCGCAATGCTTAAAACTGAGTGGCAGGAATTAAAGCCGCGTTTTCTCTAAGGTTTAAACAACGTCTTATATGAAATATATACTGTCTTTCATAAGCATATTAGCATTTGCTTTTGTTACCAATCGGAGCTATGGTCAGGATTGTGGCATCAGAACATTAGATCCGGAGGTTGCCGCGTTTCTTAAAATAGTCGGCTATAAAGACCAGACTTTAGAACAATTGAGAAACACTCCTGTTGAAGTTTTGAAATATCCGCAATTGCCTGTTCTGCCTTATCCAAAGGAAGATATGCTTAGGCTTAAAGTTACCGGTGATAGTATTCCTGTTTTGGTTTTCAATCCACTGCATCAAACTAATCTCCCCGTGATCATTCAGTATCATGGAGGTGGTTTCATCTCTCCCCTGGTTAAGGGTCTGGAATATTCTCTCTGGCAAGATGCTAAGACTTATGGTGCGATTGTTTTTGCAGTTGATTATCGGGTAGCTCCGGAAAATAAGTTCCCTGCCGCAGTAAACGATAGCTACAATGCTTTCAAATGGATTTCTGTTAATGCGCAAGAATTTGGGGGAGACACGAGCCGGTTGATACTTATGGGTAATAGTGCAGGAGCAAACCTCGTTGCAGTGATTACGCAAAAAGCGAAGTTGGAAAAAATCAGCAGCCGTATCAGGTTGCAGGTCTTAAATGGACTACCGGCTGATCTGCGACCTTCGAATATGGAGAAATCTTTTTCATATCAGCAAAACGCTACTGGCTACTTTCAAACAAAAGCAATGTGCTATTTCGCAGTAGAGAATTATGCGCCTGGTCAAAGCGGTGATCCGTCGGTGTCTCCCGTTTTGGCGAAAGACTTTACAGGTCTGCCTCCGGCAGTGATTGTCAATGCAGAATTTGATCCGCTTCGGGATGATGGAATATTGTATGCCACGAAGCTGCGTAGCGCAGGTGTGAAGGTTTGGGAGAAGTGTTTTGCGGGTCAAATACATTGTTTGATTGGTTTAAGTGAGGATTCTCCACCCATACAGGAATATGAAATGCTGGTTAAAACTGCTATGATATCTGTTTTCAAAAAATAGAAAAATGAAAGCCTTTATTAAATTAAAATATGGAGGTCCGGAAGTGCTTCAATTAGCGGAAGTAGATAAACCTGTTGTTAAAGATGATCACATCCTGGTAAAACTGGTTGCGAATGCTGCTAATCCTGCCGACGGGCATCTTTTGAGAGGTAAGCCTTTTTTTGCAAGATTCAGTTCCGGCCTTTTTAAACCCAGACAGAAAATTCCAGGAGCCGACTTTGCGGGTATAGTAGTAGAAACAGGTAAAAGGGTTTCGAAATTCAAAGTGGGAGATAAAGTGTTTGGCGAAACTTTGTTGGGTGGTGCATTTGCGGAGTATATAAGTGTACCGGTTTCTGTTTGTGGCAAAGTTCCCGCCAACATCAGTATGGTGCAAATGGCAGGCATTCCTTTAGCCGGGCTCACTGCATACCAGGGGCTGGTTACACATGGAAAAATCGAACCGGGTGAAACAGTTCTTATCAATGGAGCTTCTGGCGGCGTCGGACATTTCGCTGTACAGATTGCAAAGGCAAAGGGTGCAAAAGTAATAGCGGTGAGTTCCGCCAGCAATACTGAAT
>JAEWDG010000335.1 GCA_023390215.1 Bacteroidota bacterium
GTACCATATCAGGCGTATAAAGCCGGTGCATATCGTAGTCTGTTACCCTGACCTGTTCTGGCTGGACGTATGTTCTAAATATCTGGTAAGGAAAAAAATTCCTTTCGACATTTATCTTCATGATACGATCGTTGAAGGCACCTATGCGGCAGACCGCAAAAAGTTGGCGCAGGAAACACAGGATCGTGTTTTTAAACATGCCCGTAAAATCGCCGTGATGAGTGAAGGCATGAGGTCGCTGTATAAAAGAAATTATAATCTCGAATCAACAGCCTGGGAACATATTTATCCTGAAAGTCCGGTAAAACTGGATGTACAAAAACAGCGTCGTGCTCATTGGTCGGGCGATGTGTATGCCATAAATAACTTTTCCGTGGCCCGCATGAACAATGCATTCCGGGCGTTGAATATCGAGTTTTCCATTTCTTCAGGAAAATCGAAAGCACAGCTTAAGGGATATGGGATCGATGGAGATCATGTGCAAAAAGTATTTTATCCTGAACGTGCAGATTATCTTAAAAGTCTTTGCAGCGCTAGGATTTTGCTGGTTGGATTAAATTATCCGGATGAGTGTAAAGTGCATGAAGATGAACTGGCAACGATTTTCAGCACTAAAACGCCGGAATATCTTGGTAGTGGTAGTATAATTGTGTTCCACGGGCCTTCTCATTATTTTCTTGCCCGGTTTCTTGTTGAACATAATTGTGGCGTTGTAATCGATACAAAAGATGAAGCCCAGATAACTTCGAAAGTTGCTGATATTTTCGATCATCCTGAAAAATATAATCATCTTCCAAAAAATGCTTTGGAAACCCTTCATATTTTCAGCTCCAGCCGTGTGCGCGATAAAGTGATCGCCACCCTTCATGATTAATATAGATTCATATCCGCTCTCCAGGAAGGCAGTGTACATGGCGATTTACCTGTTCCTGTTCTTGTTTTTCGCTTTATTCGGTCATCTCGGTTTTGATCTGGTGAACCAAGTGATTCTCTGGGTAATAGGCCCGGTGATAACTTTATATATTCTGGAACCAAATCTCGGCAGACTGCATACCTTACCCGGTGAATACTGGCTGTACATCAGCCTCTTTGTATTCTCACTGGTAGGTTATATAAACGTTACGGAGCCTGTGGGTTATTTCAGATATCTGCAAACACTGGTCGCGAATTTTGTAATGATGGTGGTGATCTATTATTCCGTTAACAGTGTGCGGGAATGGAGACTGTTATGGGGCATCATTTCTTTTGTAGGTCTGCTGATTTGTCTGATTGGTTTCGTGATGGATGTACCTACACAACAAAACTCAGATTATTTCCGGCTGTCGGGAATAATTGGTAATTCTAACGGATTGGCAACTTTCGCGAGAATCAGTATTCTTGGATTTCTGCTCTTGCTTCAGTTCGTTACCAAACGTATCTACAGGATCGCTTATATTATTGCAATAATATTCCTTGCCTATGCGATTCTCCTCACTGCTTCGCGTGGTAATTTCGGAAACCTGCTGTTCATCCTTGGGGGCTATCTGGTCATCCAATATTTCCGGGGGTGGAAAATCCTCATACTATTTCTGATCATATTTGTTTTCGGCGGCCTGCTGCTGAGCTATGGAGAGGAATTCCTAAAGGGCTTTTACCTGTTCGACCGCCTGACAAGAAATGATTCGGTGGAAACTGCCCTGGAACAGGAATCGAGAGCAAAATTATATGCCCTGGCCTGGCAAACTTTTCTTGATCACCCTTTTTTGGGCGTGGGGCTGAATCAATTCCGGATGTTTTCAGACGGGAAGGCTTCCCATACTGATATTCTCGACATATTAGTTCAGTTAGGGATCTTCGCGGGTATGGTATACACCACGATTTACGTAAAACTTTTCTTTCGGATCAGGAAGTTGGCAAAACGTACATTTAACCTGCTCGATGTGAAAATATACAGGTTATTGTTAATCGTACTGTTCTCCGAGATCGGATATGGTTTGAGCAATCCCAACTGGTTTACGCAGGTTGATATGTTTGTGTTAAGCTTACTGATCGTGTACACGACCAAGATCCGTACAACTGCCCCGAAAATTTATATACCACAGAAGAAAATGAGTTTCGCCCGATGATGACCTGCATAGCCCTTGAAAAAGAAGCCTTTCATCAATGGAATGATTTTGTAAAAATGCATCCGGACGGAACTGTTTTTCATCAGACAGGCTGGCTTTCTCTGGTCGGAGATCCCGTAACAATATACACAGTTTGGAAAGAAGATGAATTGGTAGGTGGTGTTGCGCTGGTGACATCAAAAAAAATGGGGAGCGCGGGATTTCATATCCCTCCCTACACACAATATTTTTCTCCGCTTTATTATAATAAGAATAATACCGTACAATCTGTTTCAGAGGAACATGAATGTATGGCATTGTTACTGGAAAAAATTGGTCATGCAAGCCACGTGGATTTCAAACTTACGGCAGGCCACCATTCCATACTTCCCTATCACTGGAAAGGATATGAGACCTCTGTTATGCTCACGCAC
>JAEWDG010000339.1 GCA_023390215.1 Bacteroidota bacterium
TCTGATACCAATTTCCGCGCACGGCACCAATCCGGCAAGTGCGATCATGGCGGGAATGAAAGTGGTGGTGGTGAAAAGTGATGAGGAAGGTCATATTGATATCAGTGACCTCCGGTTGAAAGCCGAAGAACATAAAAATGATCTCGCAGGATTGATGGTTACCTATCCAAGTACGCATGGGGTTTTTGAAGAGGGCATCAAAGAGATTTGTGAGATTATCCATGAATTTGGCGGACTGGTGTATATGGATGGCGCTAACATGAATGCACAGGTTGGACTTACAAATCCGGGAATGATCGGCGCCGATGTTTGTCACCTGAACCTGCATAAAACTTTTGCAATTCCACACGGAGGTGGCGGACCGGGAGTAGGCCCCATCTGCGTAAATAATAAATTAAAACCGTTCTTACCCGGGCATATTGTCAATGATACGCTCAAGGCGCCTCCGTCCGCGGGAACGGCGGTTTCTGCTGCACCCTATGGCAGCGCCAGTATCCTGTTGATCAGTTATGCCTACATTAAACTGCTCGGAAGAAAAGGTTTGAAACTCGCTACGGAACACGCCATCTTAAATGCGAATTATATGCGTGCCCGTTTGGAAAAACATTATGAAATTCTTTATACAGGCTCTAACGGTTTTTGCGCCCATGAATTCATTGTTGACCTGCGTCCATTCAAACAAACTGCGGGGATTGAGGCAGAAGATGTGGCTAAAAGACTGATGGACTACGGATTTCACGCGCCTACGCTGAGTTTTCCGGTTCCGGGAACGGTGATGATCGAACCTACTGAAAGCGAAGACAAAGCTGAGCTCGACCGTTTCTGTGAAGCAATGATCAGCATATCCAATGAGATAAAAGCGATAGCAGAAGGTAAAGCAGACAGGACGGATAATCTTTTGAAAAACGCGCCGCATACCCAACAGGTGATTTGTGCAAACGAGTGGAACCGTCCTTACACCCGGGAAGAAGCCGCATTCCCTTTAATGTATGTGAGCAAAAATAAGTTCTGGCCTTCAATTGCCCGCATCAACAACACATATGGAGATCGCAATCTGATTTGTACCTGTGAGCCGACCAGCAGCTACGCGTAACCGATAGTTGCCGGGAACTTAAATCCTGTAAGCAAATGCGTTGATGTTCATTCCTGCGCCCACAGAAGCGAATAACACAAGATCGCCTTTTACGAGCTTATGTTCATTGAACAGTCCTCTCCTTACGCTGTCGAACAAAGTTGGAACGGTTGCCACTGAACTGTTTCCCAGCTTATGAATACTCATTGGCATGATATCGCCGGGCACTTCCTGGATACCATATAATTTATATAAGCCTTTGATAATGCTTTCATCCATTTTTTCATTGGCCTGGTGGAGGAAGACTTTTTTTAGATCACGAATATTAACGCCGGCTTTGTCCAGGCAATCTTTCATGGCCTGGGGAACGTATTTTAATGCGTATTCAAAAACTTTTCTTCCTTTCATTTTAATATACCGCACAGCGGGATCCGCACCGGGGTAGTTGGATTTTCCAAAATAGAGATAGTCCACTTCATCCATACAGTGGGCCATCGCTGATTCAGCCAGAATACCTGAATCTTTTTCATCCCCTTCTTTGTATTCAAGAACGGCGGCACCGGCACCGTCGGAAAAGATCATACTATCCCGGTCATACTTATCAATAACCCGGGAAAGAGTTTCTGTACCAATAACCAGACATTTCTTAGCAGCTCCCGAGAGAAAAAACTGATGTGCCTGGATCATACCCTGGATCCAGCCCGGGCATCCAAATAATATATCATAAGGAATACAATAGGAATTACGGATACCGAGGGCATGTTTTACCCTCGATGAAAGTGCCGGGACAGCATCTGTTTGAATGGTTTTTGAGATTACATTTCCGAAATTATGAGCTACAATGATCTGATCTAAGGTTTCAGGATCGCATCCCGCATCTTTTATGGCTTTGTCCGCAGCTATAAATGCCATGGTAGATGCTTCCATATCATCCGCCGCATAACGTCTTTCTTCAATGCCTGTGATCTGCCTGAATTTTTCCACCACGATTTGTGGATCGGTGAGAATAGGCTCATGATCTTCACTATAAAAGCGGGTCAATGTGAAATCCTGGTTGGTTTTAACAATCGGCGGTATTAAACTTCCTGTGCCGGTAATAATGGATCTTAGAGACATTTGCTGTTGTTTATCCGTTCAAATTCTGCTTAATCATATACATATTGCAATATGGAACGTATTTTAGTTTTTCCCTGCAAATTTCAGACTTATGTTTATTGAAAGTCATTGTTGTGCTAAGAGAATTTAGACAAACCGCCTATTTCTGTCAAACCGCATACCATTATCCCAGTTGTCCGTTTTAGTTTATATTTTTACCCTTACAAATAAATTTAAATGAAATCAGCTTTAATTATTCTTACCAGCTTTGTAACCACGGGTCTTTTCGCTCAGAAATCAAAAAATGCATTTGAATTGCCAAAACAAAAAACCATTGTTTCTAAAGCAGAAATGGTTCAGAATTTAGATATGGGCATGGGTATGATGATGAATACCACAACCAATAATACCACCGAATATGTGGTGATCGCACAAAACGGGGATGAATACACTGTGACCCGGAAAATGGTAGCCGCTAAAGTAAATATGGATATGATGGGTCAGTCTCAAAAATATGATTCTGATATGAAAGAAGACGCTGACAGTGAAATTGGCAAAGAGGTAGGCAAGAAACTTAACGTTACAGATACATTGAGCTATAATCCCAGGACTGGTAAAACTGTTTTGTTGACCAAAGCCGAAGCGGACACTACTCAGGAAAATCCCATGGCAAGCATGTTCAAATCTATTGGCAGCGCCTCAGATGAGGAGAGTCTTGAAAATATTTTTCTTCCACTGGATCCAAAACTAAAAGAAGGCAATAACTGGGTTGACTCAGGCAGCACTGCAGAAATGAGTTATGTGAAAACATATACACTGCAATCAAAAACCAGGAATTCAAACAAAGTGGCTTTACATATTGAAACAAAAAACATGACAGAAGTTGATGCTCAGGGAATGCCATTGAACATTACGCTGAATACAAAAACCGATGCAACTGTAGATACAGATGGGGTAAGTTCGCTGATC
>JAEWDG010000008.1 GCA_023390215.1 Bacteroidota bacterium
ACCCAAGGCTATATTGAGCAACTGAAAGTCCCCGAAAGGGGGCTTTCTTTTTAAACTTTTTTGAATTGAAGATTCAATGATATAATGTCACTTTGCATGCCTATGTTTTTATTGTAATGGCCATAACGCAACTCAAGCATTTTTACATGTTTAATACCAAACACACCGGCTGGGGGCATTAACCGAAGTCCGGCGCCAAAGAAATTTGATTGAAAGGTTGAAAGGTCGTAGTTACTGGTAAAATACGTATCCTCCGGACCGTGCTGCCTGTAACCTGCGAAATAATGCGCACCGTTCTGATGGTAGAATCTATAGAACGGTGAAACGGAAATAAAAGGCGTGATCTTTACAGGTACCTCAAGGCTGGCAGTAGATCCGTTTATACCCCAGTCATCCGCATAATAGCGGTAATAAGCCCGGAGTATGATCCTGTCTCCCAGGAAATAATTTGCCCTGATACCGACAGGATATTTAAATCTTTTTGAAGGCAGATTTTCCTGGTGCAAACTATTATCAGTGAAATAAACACGGTGAAAAGGAAGTCCAAGATAACCCGATTGTGAAACAAGATCAGCCAGAAGCATGAGTTGTAATCTCTGGTTCACGATCTGGCTATAGGAAAGCGATGCATTGAACGTCGTTCGGGCTGAGGTTCCATAATGATCATCTTCATCTTCGTTTCCCGGATCATAACCCGGTCGTAGTTCAATCGGCGTGACCAATCGTACCTGGTCCAGAAATGCCTGTAATTTGATATAAAATTCACCGGAACGGTTTTTTGTTTTAACAGAGGCATTGCCATTGAAATTGATGGAAGTGTAATCATATTCTGTAGAAAAGCCTGCGCCTCCGCCGAGTCTGATTCCTTTCTTATCATTTTCCACACTATAATTCAATGAAGGATAAATACGGTTGTCAGAATATGAAGCTGAAGAATTTGCTTTAAGATCCACCATATCCGAAGAAGCGGAAGTATAATGATCAACACCCACTTCCAGATCGAAACTATGCTTTCTGAATTTCTTATCGAATTTGCTGAAGCTAACTTCAAAGCTGTTTGAAATGTCGGTGAGTTTTTCAGTACCTATTCCGCCGGTTACGGCAGAATTGTTTCCATCCTGGGAGTAATAACTGGAAACGAGATTCGCTTCTTCAAATTTTAATTTCCTGTTTTTATAGGCGCTGGAATCTGTCCCACTCTGGGCAAAACCCTGAAAGAGCAAAAGCATCATTCCCAACGTAACTAAACTATGCCTGATCATTTTTCTGTTTTAACTGGTTAATTGCATCCGCAGCCGCCGCCGGTTTTACCGGCATTTGCACCCGAAGCACCTTCCCGGTAGGTTTGAAAACTGTTTTCAGTTTTTTCAACTTTCCGGTTACTTAAAACCATTTCACCATCGTTGAGCTTATTCTTCTGATATTCCTTTACCGTAGTACATGAAGTGGAGAGAACGGAAAGGATAAGGAGGGACCCCAGTAGTTTCCTGATATTATTCGTCATTTCAGATGTATGTTTTGAGATGTATACAGGGTGTTGTTATCGTCAATTATAATGCAGGCCATTCCTTTCAGTTGATTGATCATATTCAGGCCGGATCTGATGCCCATAATCATTACGGGTGTTGTCATCGCATCCGCCAGCTCTGCGTTAGGACAAATAATACTAACGCTCTTTATTCCGGTTACGGGAAGGCCTGTACGCGGATCAATGGTATGAGAATATTTTTTTCCCGCTATCATCACATATTTTTCATAATTCCCCGAAGTTGCTATAGCCATGTCACTAATATTCACGCTGGAAAAAGGATAGTTACGCTGATCAGGATGGGCGATGCCCACCGTCCAGGGACGGCCGTCGGGTTGATTTCCCCATGTAGTGAGATCGCCCGAGGCATTTACTATTCCAGAGTCCACACCCATCGCCTTCAGCAGTGTTTTGGCCTTTTCTGCTGCATATCCTTTGCCAATACCACCAAACCCGATGCGCATTCCTGCTTCCTTAAGAAATACGGTATTATTTTCTTCATCAACGATGATATTCCGATAGTTAATCAGCCGAACCATTTGGGCGGCGGTTTCCTTATCGGGGAGGGAAGTCATCGACCTGTCGAAATTCCAAAGCTTTTTATCAATGGACCCGTAGCTAAGATCAAATGCTCCCTGAGTAATCGCAGAGATACGGTTCGCCCTATTTATTATTTGTATGGTCTCATCCGAAACACTGACGGGCCGCACCCCGGCATTACTGTTTATCAGGAAAGTCTCGCTCGTATCTGAGAAACTGGTTAAAAGTCTCTCAATCCTTCTAATTTCTTCAACAGCCATACTGATCAGTTCTTCGGCCTGTTTTTCTTCTTTATTACCAATGGTAATTTCAAACTGATTTCCCATGAGTTTCATGGAACGCCTGACCAGTTTTTCTTCAATGCAATTTTCAATGCTGTTCATCCGCCAGTTTCTTCAGGGTAGTCGCAAATTGTTCGGGGCTTTCATCCGGAATGCCTTCCCAGGAACGTATTTTTACTCCATCCGCCGTAAGGAGTATGGTAAGCGGAAATGCGCCTGTTTTGTTGTACTTGTCTGCCAGGGCATCATTAAGCGATTGCTGGGCTTTGGATAATTTATTTTTTTTGAGCCTGGGAAAATCAGCATTTAAAAGTACAAGATCATCTTCGGCTTCTTTTAGAAACGAGGTATTCTCCAGATATTCTTTGTGAAGACGGATACACGGACCACACCAATCGCTGCCGGAAAAGTTTAGGAGAATAAGTTTATGCTTTTCTTTTGCTATGGAACTGGCTTTATCAAAATTTGTTTCCCAGATAACAGGATCACCCTGATGCAAAAATAGAAAAGAGGATAGGAGGATTAGGAATTTCATAATTAAAATGGAATTAAACTCCCTCAATTTAGCAGGAATGAAATGAAAAAATGTTGATTTGATGAACGAATGAGTTCATTGGATGATTTTTAACAATAGAACTGCAAAATCGCCGCCATTTGGTTTTTGCAATATGATATCCATCTGAACATTTTGATTTCTTTAACCGGGTAACGGTTCTAATGATCCTTCAGTTACTGACGCATTTTTTTTTATTTTCTTAAGGCAAAATTTGGAAAATGAAATATAACTTCATTAACTTTGAAATTCAAAGCACTTTAAAAAATATCTGTATGACGTATCAAAACAAAAGACTGGGAGGTATACTCGTGGCTGCAACAGGGTTGCTGTTGATACCCGCTATCTCCATGCTTTTTAATTCTGAAGTAAAATGGGGAATTTTCGATTTTATTGTTGCCGGCGCACTTTTATGGGGCACGGGGCTGTTGATTGAAACGGTTTTGCGAAGGGTCAAGTCCCGGACAAACCGGATCCTGCTTTGCGCGGTAATAGTTTTCCTATTGCTGCTGGTTTGGGCCGAACTCGCAGTTGGTATATTTGGAACAGCCTTCGCAGGAAGCTAATTAGAGTTTGAACAGCAGGTTCACGATAGGGCCGTTGTTATGCTGAAACAGATTTTTCTGATCCTCTGTTCTTCCTAATTGTACTACCTGGTTAATATAACCTGCTTCCAGTTTCAGTTTATTGCTGAACTGATATCCCGCAAGGATGCCGATGCGGTTTTGGTCAAAGGTATTCACCCCCACATTTTTACCGAACGACAGCATGATCTCATCGTATGTAGCTCCGTAAAAATATCTATCTGTTTTCAGTGAATTGGCAAAAGGCATTTGTAACCGGAACAGATACCTCATACGGTTTACAAGTGGAAACTGATCTTCCTTTTCCAGGTCTGGCGAACTGTATTTTCCAACGAAACGTTGTTCCAGCATAAAGCGATGGCTGAGATCAAGGATACCCTCTTTATGTTTTAATTGAACCATTTCAAAAATGCGATGTTCAGTAAAGTCTTTGCCCATTGCATTGACGGGATACTTGCCATAGGGAAACGTTTCTATCCAACCATACCCAAGGCGGAACTGTACATTTGGATTCAGGTTATAATTTAATCCAACTTTCAAAACAGACTGTTGCCAGGTTGAGATCACATGATTTCTCCGCCATTGGTATTCTGTATACAGATCAAATCGTTGAGTGAGTTTTGTACTCCCGGCAAGATTATACCAGCCAATTGTATTATAGGTTTTGATTCGTGTGGATTGCGCAGAACAATGCAGTGAAACCAGTAGCAGGCAGATCAGCCTCGTAATTTTATACATAGCATTCGTGAATGCCGGCAAAGATATATCGTAGAAGCAGAAATCGTTCTTCATTATTAAGGGAATTGTACCCCATAATTTATAAGGCCTGGCCTCCCGAAACTTCAATTCTTTGTGCGTTGACCCAGCCTGCATCATCTGTACAAAGAAAAGCGACAACAGCGCCAATATCGTTTGGCTGTCCCACTCTTCCAAGGGCGGTGAGGCTGGCTATCTGTGCATTTATTTCTTTATTATCTCTAACTCTGCCGCCACCAAAATCCGTTTCGATCGCACCAGGTGCAACCACATTCACCCTGATTTTTCTTGGCCCCAGTTCTTTCGCGAGGTATCGGCTATAGACCTCGGTGGCAGCTTTCATCGAAGCATAAACAGATGAACCCGGCATAGTCATACGGGCGAGTCCGGAAGATATGTTCACGATACCGCCACCATCATTCATAAGGGGAAGCAAAATTTGGGTAAGAAAAAAAACGCCTTTGAAATGGATATTATACATCTCATCCATTTGCTGTTCGCGGGTTTCGGTTGCAGGGGCATAAAGGGCCGTTCCTGCATTATTGACCAGGAAATCGAATTTGCCTCCGGATCGTTCGGCGAGATAAACTGCCAGTTCGTTTTTGAATGTCTCGAATGTTGCCAGATCTGATGTATCAAGCTGAAATGCTTTTGCTTCTCTTCCCAATGATCTGATTTCAGCTACCACTTCTTCAGCGGCTTCTGCATTTTTATGGTAGGTAATGATGACATTCAAACCTTTATTTGCCATTGCAATCGCCATATTTTTTCCGAGCCCACGACTTCCCCCTGTGATCAGGGCAATTTTATTTGATCCGTTCATGCTTTGATTTTTGACATGAACAACAAAATAAAACTGCAAAGGTTGAATGGATGTATAAGAGAACCCGGCTTTACTTTAGCTTATCTTCTAACGAAAATTATCCCCTGTCTCCTGAATCGAATAATGGAAAAAGCACGGAACCTTCGGCGATGCCATCCCGTACAAAATGTGAAATCCATCGCTGAAGAATGGGAAATTGATTAATATTTTGATTTCAAGTCTTCGCCGCTGGAAATAAACGGCAGTATTAAATTAACTAATCTTCGAGACCTTTGCCTTCCATAATTTTTGGTATATATTTTTCGACCCTGTCCATCCGCGTTTTCGATTGTTTTGCTGAGGCAAAGTATAGCAGATATCCCCTTTGTCGACCCGGTGTAAGTTTTTTGAATGCCAGCTTCAATTCAGGCATTTGTTTCAAAGCGGTTTTAAATTCATCCGGCATTTCATATTCTGTTGTTTTCTTCAATTCCGTCTTTAATCCCTCCTTATCATTTTTAATTGCCTCCTTAATATATGTTTTTAGGACTGGCCTTAATTTGATGATATCCTGAATGCTCGTAAATCGTATCTGGCGGGCAGCCTGCACATTTTTTGTTTGCTGCACCAGGATTTTTTTTGGATCTTTCAAAACTGCTCCCTGCATAAATAACAATGCGCAGTAATCTTTGAAGCCGTGTATCAGAACAATATTATTTTTTTCACGGACATAGCATGGCTGGCCCCATTTGAGTTCTTCTGTTAATCCACAGTCCAAAACAATCTCTCTTAATTCTGAAAACGCTTCCTGCCATTTTCCCTCTTTATTAAAGTACCAATCAAGTGTGGGATTTCTCATTATTGAATACTGAAAATTATTGCACCTGCTAAAATGAAGTTAGAAAATGAAAGATAAAACAACCTTGATTTTTTCCGGCAGAAATTATGAAAGCCTTGAATGATGTTGATTTCAGCCCGTATCAGGATGATCTTCTTTTAAACTCGCTGTAGTCAAATAAAATAATGATATCTAAACTCATCTCTGCGTCTTCAACGGCTGTTCCCGGCATTTCCGCCTGTAAAATGCACCACACATCTTTTTTTCCTGGAATTTTTAGCTTGTAGAAATAAGTTGGAAACCCACTGTCATCTTTTTTTATAAGCTGGGCTTTATACGATTTGGTTCCCAGGAGTTTATCCATTTGGTAATCTTCAGGTAAACTTTTATTCAATTGAATTTCGTTGTATCCGATTTTATCTCCCGATAAAGAGACTTCTATATTTTCAGGTTTGCCTGTACCTGCTTTTATTTTTGACATACCATTTCTGGAATAGCCGAGTATTCCTTTAACTGGCGCGGCTTTCTGCCATTTTACAAGGGTTCCGCCCGAAACACCTTTTTGCCAACTTACGGCAGTAGTTGTCTGTCCACTGTCAGGTATTGCAGCTCTGATGAACTCATATAAATCGATGGTTTTATTTTGTGCATGTACGCAACAAATGCTCATGATACAAGCCAGGGTTATTAACGTTCTCATATTGTTTGTTTTTATAAATATAACAAAAATAGGTAATGGATTAACTCAGCTTTCAAGCCGTCGATATAAATGCTCAATATGACTGTAAGCAGCAGGTACTGCAGAAAGTCCCTTCTAACTAATGGAGCGAACTAATAAGTTAAATGCGTGAATGCAGGTAAGAAAATAAGCAGGTGATAAGCTTTGTGCGGACTATGTATAGAAGTAGAGCATGGCTGTCCGGATAAAAAACAGCCAGGAAAAATCAGCAGGGCAGCAAGCTAAAACAAATACTTTGTAATTATTCTGCGGTTGTAGGATCTATTATCGTGGTCACTTCCGTTACAACATTTGCCGGAAATCCACCCTGTTTCGCATGTTCCATAACCAATTCTTTATTCGGTGCGATATAGACGCAATAGATCTTATTCTCTGTAACATAGCTGTGCTTCCACTGAATCTGAGATCCCAGCTTACTCAACACCCCGCATGAAACCTGAGAAATGCCCTTTAATTGTTCAGGACTGAGTTTTCCCGCATCGGGAATTTCTCTTTCAATTACATACTTTGGCATACCGTAAAATTTAGTATTTAAATATAGGTAATAAAATTATGTAATGCTTAAAAGCTCAGCTTATCCTTATGGCAAATCGTGATGATGTGATGTGGGAACAATGACCGGCCTATTATTCCATTTCCGAAATCTGCATTAA
>JAEWDG010000071.1 GCA_023390215.1 Bacteroidota bacterium
CTTTGTCACTGTCGCCAGGGAGGGCAAAATCTGCAGTCAGGTAAAACATCCCTATATCCTGGAGAGAAACTTTCTTATTTCTGAATAAATGTTGAACAATGAGTTGTTCTATTTTCATGGAAATACGTTCAATGAACCTACAAGATAATACCAATTATGCAAAACTGTTAATGGCGTAAATTTGCCTGATGAATCGGGAGAAGGAGTTGGCGTTTATGGCTTATTGGGAAAGATCCAGGGAGGATGAGTCTGCATTTAGCAGTAAACTTCTTAAGGGATTGCCAATGGCCATATTATTTACCGCGCCGATATTACTTTCGGTTGCTGCAGTATATATATATTCGCCCGACTGGTATGCAAAGATCTCAGCGCAGGTCGCGGGTTCGATCCCGGTAACCATTGTGGCGCTTTTCATTACGATGCTGTTTATTTCTTATTTCCGTATGCATTTCAAATGGGAACAAAACGAACAGCTCTATCTGGAATTAAAGCATAAATACAGGAATGATGCAGCTATTTAATTATAATTGAACTCTTCAAGCAAAAATCAAATCAAAAAATTCATGAAAAAAGGCCTGACCCTTTTGTTTTTTTCTGCACTGGTATTTTTCTCCTGTAAAAAAAAATCGGATTCCTGCAATTATTCTGAGTCAAATGTAAAGGCGCCACAGGAGGAGATCGATTCACTGGAAAATTATCTCACGACGCATTATATTGATGCCATTCCCCATAGCAGCGGGATTTTTTATTATATCGATTCAATGGGCACCGGAAATAAACCTGATGTATGTTCAACCGTAACGGTAACCTACCAGGGAAGTCTGTTGTCAAATAATTATGTGTTTGAATCCCGCACCACACCGGTTGATTTTGCGCTCGGCGGACTGATCATTGGTTGGCAGAAAGGACTTCAGGCCATTAAATCCGGTGGCGGCATCGTGTTATATATCCCGCCAAGCCTTGGCTATGGTTCGTCCGATATAACGAGCGGTGGTCAGGTTATCATTCCTGCTAATTCTTACCTTAAGTTTGTGATATCGCTGCGTAACGTTCAGTAAAAGCAGTGTAATTTTCCTTATGAGCCGTGAAGCCATTTCCGTTTTTGATATGTTTAAAATTGGGATTGGCCCAAGCAGCAGCCATACCTTGGGGCCGTGGAAGGCGGGCCTTTTATTCATCTCTTCCCTTCAGAAAAGAAATCTCCTGAGTGAAGTCGAAGGACTGGAGATCCTTCTTTATGGGTCGCTGGCCAAAACCGGCAAAGGACATGGAACAGATGTTGCCGTTCAGTTGGGTTTATGTGGACTAGAGCCAGAAACCATACCTGTGAACGATGTTTTTCCCCGCATCAGCGATATCGCAGCGATGAAAAGGATCATCCTTGCCGGTAAACATGAAATACCGTTTGATCCTGCTGAAGATATTGAGTTCCTTATCACTGAATCACTTCCTTTTCATCCCAACGCCTTAACTTTTTTGGTTCGTCTGAAAAGCGATGAACAGTTTGCGGAAACGTATTACTCGATTGGTGGCGGATTCGTAACCAGAGAGGGAGAGGAGATCGCGGGGACCATTCATAAAGACCTCGCCTTTCCAATTGAAGATGCCCAGGATCTTTTACACTGGAGCCGAAAAACGGGATTGGCCATTCACGAGATCGTAATGGAAAATGAATCGGCCTGGAGGCCTGAAGAGCAAACCAGGGAAGGTGTGCTCCGAATCTGGGAGACCATGCAGGAATGTATTTTTCGTGGGGCTAACAGTGAGGGTTACCTGCCGGGTGGCCTGAATGTAAAGCGCCGGGCCCCCGGGTTAAACAGAAAATTACTAGCAGGGCAAGCTTACGAAAACCGCGAACAATGGTTAACGGCAATTAAAGCCGGAGGCCGGGGATTCCGCTATATTCTTGATTGGGTAAGTTGTTTTGCGCTGGCAGTGAATGAGGAGAATGCTTCGTTTGGCAGGGTGGTCACGGCGCCAACAAATGGAGCAGCGGGCGTAATTCCCGCAGTGCTTCAATATTTCCTGTTGTTTGAAAACGGCAACAATGAAGAAAGCATTATTCAATTTTTATTGACGGCCTCGGAGATCGGGAGCATATTCAAGAAAGGAGCAACGATTTCGGCGGCTATGGGTGGTTGTCAGGCGGAGATCGGGGTTAGCAGCGCTATGGCTGCGGCAGCCTTAACAGAATCTATGGGTGGAACCCAACGCCAGTCGATGATGGCTGCAGAGATCGCCATGGAACATCATCTGGGCATGACCTGCGATCCGATCGGAGGACTGGTTCAGGTTCCCTGTATCGAAAGAAATACAATGGGGGCCATTAAGGCGATCACGGCGAGCCAGCTTGCCTTGCAGGGAGCGCCGGATTATGCGAAAGTTTCTTTGGATGGAGTAATTAAAACAATGTGGGATACGGCCCTGGATATGAATAGTAAATACAAAGAAACAGCCGATGGAGGTCTGGCTGTTAATGTGCCTTTAGGGCTTTCAGAATGTTAGATGGGGGACGGATTAACTTAAATCAAAAATTCAACAAGATCAACTTAACATTATCCAACTCAATAAAATAACGATTTGAATAATCTCGATCCCGGAAATTTTTTGCCGGGATGGGTAAGGGTCGTAACCCTGATCAGCAGCTGTCATCGTCGCAGAATTTTCATTATAACGATATATGGTCTTCCTTTCGTATGTGAAATGAAGTTTCAGGTGGATTTGTGGCACATTTCCTTTCGCATTTCATGTATATGGATTGCGTTCTTATACTGCCTTTACGGGGCTGGTCTCCGACTAGTGTCCGACTAGTGTCCGATTATTGTCCGACTAAATCAAATTGAAAAAAGTCCTCAGGAGCTTTTTTCTGGAATGCGATAAACTCTTTTGATATTTTCTTAACAGTCGGGGACTCAAGCTCCTAAGTATCGCTATAACCCGTAGCTGCGTTTAATATTCCGGCTGGTTTCTCTCTCCTTAATTGTGTTTCTTTTGTCGAATGATTTCTTGCCCCGGCCAAGCCCAATTTCCATCTTTGCGAGTCCGTTTTCATTTATAAAGATCCGGAGGGGGATAATACTGTATCCTTTCTCCCTGGTTTTAGCTTCCAGTTTGGATAATTCACGTTTTGTGAGCAGAAGTTTTCGATCCTGGAGAGGTTCATGATTGGTATAGGTACCAAAAGCGTATTCAGAAATATGGAGGCTTTTTACATATAATTCTCCTTTGGCGAAATAGCAATACGCATCGTTAAAGCTGGCTTTGCCGGCCCGGAGCGATTTAATCTCCGTTCCTTTGAGAACAAGCCCGGCTATATACCGGGCTTCAAAGAAATATTCGTAAAATGCTTTTTTATTATTCAGTTCCACGATGTGGATCTAATTTTTGAAAAGTTCCAGCAGTTGGCCCATTCTGTCGCGAAGTTGCCTTCTGTGTACGATGAAATCCAGAAAACCATGTTCCATAAGGAATTCACTTCGCTGAAAACCTTCGGGCAGATCTTTTTTAATGGTTTCTTTTATCACACGGGGTCCGGCGAAACCGATTAGTGCCCCGGGTTCTCCGCAGATCACGTCGCCGAGCATCGCAAATGAAGCTGTGGTTCCTCCGAAAGTAGGATCCGTGCATAAAGAGATATATGGAATCTTTGCTTCCGAAAGCTGACTGAGTTTGCCTGAAGTTTTAGCCAGTTGCATCAGCGAAAATGCACTTTCCATCATTCTTGCACCACCGCTTTTGTTGATGATCATAAAAGGATACCGGTGCTGAAGACAATAGTCGCAGGCGCGGCTGATCTTTTCGCCCATTACACTACCCAGGCTACCGCCTATAAACTCAAAGTCCATACACGCGACAACCAGGTCATTTCCATGAACCTTGCCATGCGCAACGGTTATCGAATCGTGGATATCTGTTTTGGAATAGGTTTCTTCCAGTCGTTTTTTATATGGCTTAAGGTCTACAAAATCGAGCAGGTCCTTACTCCGGATATTCGCAAAAAGTTCTGTGTAAACATGATTGTCGAACAGTATATTAAAATACTCTTCACTGCCTACGCGGTGGTGAAAATCACATTTCGGGCAGACAAACAGGTTTTCATCCAATTCTGAAATCGTACAGGTGTATTTGCAGTTCGGACATTTGGCCCAGAGTCCCTCAGGGGCATCCTTTTTATCTTTCGTAGACGTAAGGATGCCTTTCTTCATTCTTTTGAACCAGCTTGGCTTGGTCTGCTCACTGGTGCTGTCTTCTCCCGCGAGATGGGAGTCAAAATCTTCACCTAATGTCATCCTGTTCATGTTATTTTTGAAAGAAATGATTTTCGATTACGCGACAGTGATGTCTTTATCGAGATAAACCTCCTGGATCGCATTCAGAATTTCAACACCTTCTTTAAAAGGGCGCTGGAACGCTTTGCGGCCAGTAATTAATCCCATACCACCTGCGCGTTTATTGATCACTGCGGTTGTTACTGCTTCAGCCATATCACTTGCACCTTTGCTTTCGCCACCGCTGTTGATCAAGCCTACACGGCCCATATAGCAATTCGCAACCTGGTAACGGCAAAGATCTATCGGATGGTCGCTTGTAAGCTTATCGTAAACCAGCGGAGAAGTTTTGCCGTGCTTGGTGGCAAGATAACCTCCATTGTTGGTCGGTAATTTCTGCTTGATGATATCGGCCTGGATCGTCACACCAAGATGATTGGCCTGTCCGGTAAAATCCGCTGCGGTGCTGTAATCCACACCATCTATTTTAAAAGCATTATTGCGTACATAGCACCAAAGCACGGTTGCCATACCCAAAGAATGGGCCATTTCAAATGCAGTAGATACTTCCTGTAACTGACGGGTGCTTTCTGCGCTTCCCCAGTAAACCGTTGCGCCTATAGAGGTGGCACCAATGTTCCAGGCATCCTTGATTTTTCCAAACATCACCTGGTCAAACTTATTCGGATAACTGAGGAATTCATTATGGTTAACTTTAACCATCATGGGTATGCGGTGTGCATATTTCCGGCTCACAATCCCCAATACGCCAAATGTTGAGCAGATCGCATTACAGCCGCCTTCCATTGCCAACTTTACAATATTTTCAGGATCGAAATAGATAGGATTTGGAGCAAAAGAGGCCCCAGCGCTATGTTCAATGCCCTGATCAACGGGGAAAATAGATAAGTATCCCGTTCCTCCGAGCTGGCCGTGATTCAGCATACCCTGTAAACTGCGAAGTGTGCCATTGCTGCGGTTGCTGTTGATCCAGATCTCTTCAATATGGTTTGGTGAAGGAAGATGAAGCTGGTCTTTTGAGATTGTTTTGCACTCAT
This sequence comes from Bacteroidota bacterium, assembly GCA_023390215.1. Classification (GTDB taxonomy): domain Bacteria; phylum Bacteroidota; class Bacteroidia; order Chitinophagales; family Chitinophagaceae; genus Ferruginibacter. Next base: position 5,327 of record JAEWDG010000071.1, read on the forward strand.
GATTCAGTAAACTTTCGGCATCCTTGCCCAATAATTCTACTATTTTGTTTGAAGCCATCTGGTAATAATTTTTTACAAATGTAATGATCGGAGATTCGGCGCCCAAGATACTCATTATTAACGAATAACCTATCCGGCTGGCCAGCGCTCCATTTGTTTTCTGAATTCTGAAATATGGGGCATAGCGAGCCGGAGACGACTGCCATACCATGAGAAGATTTCTCCATCTGCCAGCATGATTTTTTTGTCCGGGAAGATTTCGCTTAAATGCGCTACGTCATCCGCAGAGAAAGGGTAGGGTTCTGTTGATAATAAAATAAGTTCGGCACGGTCCACATTATCATTATCAAGGTTGGTCTCGGGGTATCGCAACTGATCAGCGAAAACATTTTCCAATTTAGCTTCCGCAAGCATAGCGTGAATAAAACTGTCGGCACCTACCGTCATGTACGGGTTTTTCCAGATCAAATATGCGGTAGGAATAGGCCTGGCATCTTCCAGGGCTTTGTCTTTCCATTTTCTAGCGCTTTCAATTTCATGACAGATATGCCGGGCTCGTTCTTCGGTATGTGTCAATCGGCCCAGGTCCTTTATCATTTGCAAGGCGTCCTCAATCGATTTTACATCCGTTACCCAGATATTAAAATGCGCAGCAAGGTCTTCAATATCTTCTTTTCTGTTTTCTTCATGATTGGCAATGATGAGATCGGGATTGAGGGAATTGATCAGTTCCAGGTTGGGATTTTTCGTTCCGCCCACCCGTTGTTTAGTTTTAAACCATGATGAAGGGTGGATGCAAAATTTGCTTATTCCGCAGACCTGTTCATCTAAACCAAGATCGTACAGCAGTTCGGTTTGAGAGGGAACCAGCGAAATGATTCGTTTTGGTGGATGGGAAAGTGCGGAGGAATCAGTAAGAATCATACACAAAGTTGCAGAAAACAAAAAATCCACAGCATTTACGGAAGTAAAAACTGTGGATCAAAGACTTTCCAACTGGAGGTTGGTCTTTCCAGGATTGAATTTCAGAGGAAATCGCCTGGGATTCAGGTTAATCGGATGGGATATTGGACTTAAACGGGTGTTGTGGCAGAGGACAATCTATCAATAAACACACTAAAATTTAAAAGAAGAAGTTGACTGATATTGGATTAGGCTTTCAGGATTTGATATTGGATTTCTGGCGGTCAGTTCTGGATTTGGATTGGATATGATTGATTACTTAATTCCTATCAATCAACTTCTGATGCAAAGATGCTACCGAAATGGCCGGTTAACAAGAGCAACAATGCCCGTTTTTTGGGATGAAATATTTTACAATCGGAAGCGTAGATCAACGAATTTTTCGTCTGGAACGCTGATATTTTCCGTTCGTAGATTTACGATAAATATTAATGTATTGTAATAAAAAACCCCGGGCGGGCCGGGGTTAGAATGTTTTGACCAATTTTCTGTTTTGGTTCAGGATCGGGGGTTTGCGCTTTCGCGGCTTAATAATTTAATCCTGGTTCAGAGTTGGTTTTCCTCCCTTTTCCGGGAGCTAGGATACTACATTCCTGGTTTTTCTAAGGATCTGGTTTGGTTTTCGCCATCATCGCTTTTAAGGGCATAGGCTGGATACTGGTTTGGTTTTTCGGTAAGTTGGATTTTTGGTTCTTTCTCTGGGATATTGGATTCCAACTATTCGATTAAAAAACGTTAGAAGTTGACTGATATTGGATTGATCCTGGTTTTTCGCGCCGGATATTGGATAAGCGCATTTGGTTTTTCTTCGGACCTGGATATCTGGTTTTTTCTGGATTTGGATATGATTGATATTTTTATGTATCAATCAACTTCTGACACAAAGATGGGGCGATTTGAACCCGTATTCAAGAGCAAATCTGCTGGATTTTCGCCTTGATATTTTCTTCAGTTTGTATGGTATATCAACGAAATTTCGATGCATTAGTTACGAATATCTTCAACGTAGAATTACGAAGTTCAATATATAGGCCTTGTAGTAAGGTTAAAAGACGAAATGTAGATTAGACAAATTATTAACGCAGCGAAAAAATTCTAATCCGCTTTAAGGGATGGGAAACCTATAAGGTTTTAAGACCTATAAGGTTTTAAAACCTTGCAAGCAACCATCTTCAATTCATCTGTAATCCGCAAAATAACAAACTGTTCATGTCCGAAGCGGCTTGATTCTTTAACCATCTTGTTGGTGGTTCCAATGCGAAACCTATAAGGTCTTAAAACCTTATAGCTCTGCCATAAAAAAACCGCTTCATTTCTGAAGCGGCTTAATTCTTTAACCATCTTGGGGGTGGTTCCCAGGCGCAGTTAGTTTTACTTGCTTTGTCCTGGTTCAGAGTTGGTTTTCTCGCCTTGCGGCTTTTAGGATACTACATTACCGGTTTTTCTAAGGATCTGGTTGTTGGTTTTCCTGGATTCGGATCTTCTGTTTTTTAAGAGATACTGGATTTTGCTATCTAATTACTATGTTTTAATAAAGAAGTTGACTGATATTGGATTTTTGGTTCTTAATGGATATTGTTTGCTTTTGGACGTTGGATTCTTAATTCTGATTGATATTATTTAATTTCTATCAATCAACTTCTAGCACAAAGATGCGGCGGATATAAGGCCTGGTCAAGAGCAGTATTGCGCATTTTTTACCTTGATGTAAATACACTATCTGCCGTAATGCGCCGAAGGAAAATAACGGTATCAGGATCCGCGGAGGTCTCGGAAAAATAC
>JAEWDG010000072.1 GCA_023390215.1 Bacteroidota bacterium
AACCATGGATGTGGATCGTTGGTGGAGTTGTACTTCTCGTTCTTCTTGTTGCCCTAATCGGTGGAAGAAGTTCAGTAAAGGAAACCACGGTGATTAAGGAACGGTAGTTGGCGTTGCTTCCTCTTCAAACCTATAAGGTCTTAAAACCTTATAGGTTTGAAGGGAGGGCTCTGGCCGGAAAGCCCTACCTTTCCCGAAAATCTCCAAAATGAAAAAAGTCTTATCCTTCCTGATCGGGCTTATTTTAACCCTCTCTGTTTTCGCCCAATCCTCAAAATTCAATGAATCAAAATGGCGCGCAGAAAAAGACAGCGCCCTGAGAGCAAAATTCCAGGCAGACTCTCTGGCAATAGACAAAGAATACCAGGAACAAAAAAAATTTGGACTGCTCGTTGATAAAGTCACGTATCCCCTTTTCACATATGGTACCTACAGCGGTGTTATTCCTGTAGATAACGTAACAGAAAAACCTGACCCCAAACAGGATTATAAACTTCTCTTCGAATTAACCGTAAATAATAAAGATTCGCTCGCCGGAGAACTGAATGCAAGCCTGGTGGAAGTGGAACGGATCATCAATCTTCATATCGCTTCCGGCATACCGAAGGAAAAAATTTTCCCGGTAATCATTGTTCATGGTCCGGCATTGTTCTCATTTACAAACAATGATTATTACCGTTCGAAATATAAGACGGATAATCCCAACATGAAAATAATGGATGAGCTGGAGAAGTTCGGTACCAAAGTAATTGCATGCGGGCAGGCGATGAGCTTCCTGGGTGTTCCTCAGGCTGCACTCCGGCCGGAAATAAAAATCTCCCTTACTGCTAAAACAGTATTATCTAATTATCAGCTCAAGGGATATGTACTATACCAAATTGATGACCCGTCGAAATAACTTAATAATCCTTAGTTTTGCGCCTCAACTAAACCAAATGAAAAAAATCCTACTGATCCTTTTATTATTTGTAACGGGAAATGTTGCATTTAGCCAGGATTTCGACATCAAGAAGAATGTGGTGTACATCGACGGGAAGGAATGTTTGAAATTCCATGTTTCTGATCCCAATAATGTGAGCCTGCTTGATATGGACGGCCATGAAATCATTTTCATGAAATATATCCACAACACGCCTTACGCAACCGTATACAATAAGATTACTTTTCTCGATCAAAAAATGTCTTTTACTTCTAAAGATTATATCTACACCAAAAAACTCTTAATAAAGAGATTATTGAACGAAGGAATTATAAAAGATTGCAAACTTAACGTTGAGAAGGTGGAATCTTTCGTGATGAAATTTGATGAGAATGTGGAGCGGCTGTAAGTTTACCAGATCGTAAAATTATTAATCCCTCAATCATGAGGGATTTTTATTAGAATTTCCGTTTTAAACACTCACGCCAAATAGATGACCAACCGCGGCACTTAATACCATAACAAGGGTTCCCCAGATGGTAATACGAATAATGGCTTTTATCATATTTGAGCCACCTGTTTTAGCCGAAACCGCACCGAGGATGACCAGGAAAAAGATGGCAAACACATATTGATAATACACCATTCCCGGAACGGGCAGAAATATAGATACCAACAAGGGCATTACACCTCCGAAAGTGAATGAAGCACCTGATGCTAATGCAGCCTGCAGAGGTTTCGCCTGATGAAGTTCTGTGATACCCAGTTCATCCCGGACGTGCGCGGCAAGTGCATCGTGTTCAGTTAATTCTTTGGCAACAATCATTGCCGTATCTTTTTTCAATCCCCGACTTTCATAGATGTTCGCCAGCATTTTTAATTCAAGCTCAGGCGTTTCGATCAGCTCTTTTTTTTCTCTTTCAATATCAGATTTCTCTATATCCGTTTGTGAACTCACAGAGACATATTCTCCGGCGGCCATGGACAGCGCTCCTGCTACCAGGCCTGCAAGGGCTGCGAGCACAATATGCTGCCGGTCTGAAGCTGCCGCACTTACCCCAACTGCAATACTCGCGGTAGACAATATTCCATCATTCGCACCCAATACCGCTGCCCTTAGCCAATTGCTCTTATGTATAAAATGTGGATCTAAATAATTATCCAGTTTCTGCTCATCCATTTGTGCCATAATTTTAAAAAAAGTTAAGATAATAACGCAATACTCTCTTTAGATTAATCAAACTTTTTTCCCCCACGTATACTTCTTATGCCGAAACCTGATCTTTCATTTTTTCTGTCGCTGCATTATTATTGTCAGGAGACAATTTCTTAAACAGATTTAACATCAAAATTAGCCAGACTATTCCGATACAAAAACCAGCAACCACATCACTGGGATAGTGAAGTCTCAAGTAAATCCGACTAAATCCTATCAGCAGTGAATAAGCTATTAATATAATACACATTGAATATCTCAGATAAATATTAATCTTGCTTTTAAGTAGCAAGTATGCAATTAACCCATAGAAGATAAAGCCTGATGTTGCGTGGCCGCTTGGAAAACTGAAATTACTTAATGGTTCAACTAAAGGATCGGAAGGTCGAAGCCGATGAAAAGCTAATTTCATTAAAAAGTTTATCAAATACCCGCCAATTGCTATACTAAAAGTTTTGATAGCTGTTTTGTACTGTTTTTTTAAAATAAAAGCCAGAATTAAAATTGAGTAGCTGATCTGTAAAAACGTAGCGGAAGCGGTAAAAGAAATAATTTCCATGAGATGGGTCAGCCTTTGACTGTCCAGTTCTGAAACTTTTGAAATAAAGTAATTGTCGAGATTAACTTCTTTTTCATAAATGAACTCTTCAACTAACCGGATAAATATAAAAATGCAAATGAAGAATAGAAGTATTTGTAAAACTGAAATAATGGAGCGTTTCCGCATTGATCTTAAATACTTCATTTGTCTTCTATAGTAAATATAAATGATATCAGGAATAGCCTGCTGAAACGCTTGTATTTTAGCCTCCAGCGCCTGACGATAATAAATTGATAACACTAACAATATTGTGCAGAAGGTATCGTCCTAACCAACTGCACATTTTGACAGGCTGCCGTGCGCAGATTTGCATCCCACATACCCTAAACATTTATTTACCTCCTAACGACCAGGTCGATGGATCACAAACATTCAAACATCAAAAGATGGGGGTTTGTTTTATGTTATTTACGAAGCTTCATACGAATGATCTGATGGTCATTTGTAAGATAGATTGTTTTTCCGTCAGCGCTGAGACTGCAATTGGAAACAGGATCATCGAATCGGAGAAGACCTAACGTTTCTCCTTTTTTGTTCATGATATGCACACCTCCCGGGCCGGTAGCAAAAACATTTTCCGCGCTATCTAACTTCATTCCATCCGGTAATCCGGCGAAACTGCGGTCGTAACCGTTGGCAGACGCGAAGATCCTTCCGTTTTTTACACTATCGCCCGTCACATCATAAATATACCAGTTAGGTTTTGCAGGATCACTGTTGGAAATAAGAAGTTGATTGGTCGATTTCAAATATGCTATTCCATTGGGTCGGGTGAGACTGTCAACCAATAAAAAGATCTTACCGTCTTTCCTGATTTTATATACACCATTATAAGGTACCTGGCGAAGCGGATCATTTTCTCCGTGTTCCAGCCCGTAAGGCGGATCAGTGAAATAGATATCTCCGTTTGGGGCAAGCGTGGCATCATTAGGACTATTGAACCGTTTTCCTTCATAGCTGTAAGCCAGTGAAACATATTCAGGCTTGGGCCGGTCGATACTGCCTTTCATATACACTACCTGGCGGTTGCCACACTGGCATAGAACCAACTTACCATCGTTGTTTAATAGAAGTCCATTGGATCCCATTTCGCCGCCGCGTTTTGCAGAATCTGTATACCCGGATACCAATAAAAAATCCTGTATGCTGTCCGCATCAGTCCACTGATAAACTATGTTTTTTGGAACGTCTGAAAACAGCAATATTTGTTTTCCTTCTAGCCATAATGGACCTTCTGCCCATTCAAATCCTGTTGCGATTATTTCTCCTCTGGTATTACTGTCAACAATTTTATCCAGTTCCGGACTTAATCTTAGAACAAATCCCGCGGTCCGGTAAGATTTTTTCCCTTCTTCATTTCCTGGCTTATGTTTACAGGATATAAGCCAACATAAGGTTAAGACCAGTGAAGCGTATTTCATCGTATGAAGTTAATGGAATTCTTAAAATCTGCAGCTGATTAAAATCCTCCTGAAAGGATAAAGTGCAGGCAAAATTGGAAATGCGGCAGCTAATAATTCCTGATATTTCTCAAT
>JAEWDG010000091.1 GCA_023390215.1 Bacteroidota bacterium
TCATAATACCAATAATCACCCGACTGATCGTTATAATAAACATCAAGGGAAGGATAATAATAATACCTGGTTTTTGATGCGGAATCTGTTTGCGCAGAAGCATTCAGTGCAAATGCAAACATAATCAGCAGCGATGCGATGATTTTTTTCATGTTGATTGATTTTTAGTTGATGAGCGTCGTTTTGTGACATAAGCATTTTGCCAAACCCATGCCATTAACTCATTTTCAAATACGCGATTTTGCGTACAGGCTTTTTTGTTTTCCACAGCGGCGGATGTGAAAGAGAGGAGAAACAAACTTCAACAACCTTGCTTGAGCTTGTTTCGGTTCAAAATAAAAAAGCCTCCGGATGGGAGGCTTTCAACAAACACGAGGTACAATTAATTACGGTGAATCACAACCAGAAAAGAGTCTTTGCACTCTGGTGAACAGAATCCATAAATTTTACCGTCCACCACCGCAGTATCAGAAACACCTGCGGTTAGCGGCATACCGCAAATGGTATCTTTCTGGGAAGCGAATTGAATTCCACTGAAATCTTTGGTTTCGGATTTCATCTCCATTGCATGCGATTCTTCTTTTTTCTCTTCTGAAGTTGCAGGCTTTTTATCTGAATTTTTTGAGTCATTACATGCGAAGAGCGCAAAGGTTACCAAAACCGAAAGGAAAATTTTTTTCATCTGCTGAATTTTTGCAAAGAAAAGGAAACTTCAGCAGGAAATATCCTGACCTCAGTCAACAATAACTTATATTAGCTATAATGAAAACACTGATTTTCCTGTTTGCCGGACTTGTTTTTTTCCTGTCAGTGAGGGCCCAAAAGCCCGTTGATACCGATTCCCTTGTGAGAGAGATATGTTTAACGGCAGAATATGATGCCGCTAGCACAGACTCTGAAACGATTTCAAAAGCATTCAGCACGCATCTTCGATATTATAAAGAAAGGATGTCGGAAAAGAATTTCCTCAAACTGTCCGACCGTTGTTTTTACAGGGCTCAAACAATCTGCCCCGCCATAAAAAACAGAATTAATAAGATAATGGAAAAGGAAAGCCTGGCATTAGGTTGGAGAACAGTAGATAAAGAACCCAGGGGTGAAGCTGACCTTAAAGAATGTGCGTCTTTTTTTAAAACAGGCAGGCTATGGTATTTTAATGGAGAAAAAGACACGGCCTTTGTCGATATTACCGATAGTAGCTGGACCGATCATTTCAGTGATGGAACCTGGTCGCGGCTCAGCCTGAAACAATACAATCCTTGTGAATTCATCATCACGTTCCGGGAAAGCAACAATGTTATACGCTCGGCAATGAGCAAACCGGGCGACCAATACAGGTATTCCATCATAAAAAAAGTTGGAAATTATTACGAAGTATTTACACAACGGGTAGGGCAACCGATGATGTCCGTGTTCAGGATGTACGAATAATGGCATATGGTTGGATAAAAGCCCATAGTATGGCGGTTAAAAAAAACACAACGGCTTATGCCGGCAAAAAATCTCCACTTCCGGCAAAACTCTCTCCTATGCTTGCCACCCTCACCGATGAACCTTTTGATAAGCCGGGCTGGGTCTTCGAAGTAAAATGGGATGGTTACAGGGCAGTTGCCGCCCTGGATGGAAAAAAGGTTGAACTTCTTTCCCGAAATGCAAAATCCTTCAACGAGAAATTTTATGTGGTCCACGATGCATTAAAGGCACTGAACATAAGGGCGGTGCTGGATGGAGAGATCGTGGTGCTGGGTGAAAACGGACAGGCAGATTTCGGTGCGTTGCAGAATTGGCGTAGCGAAGCTGACGGGAGCCTGATCTATTTCGTTTTCGATATTATCTGGTATGAAGGAAAAGATCTGCAAGATCTCCCATTAACAGAAAGGAGAAAAATCCTGGAGAAAGTATTAAAGACCAGCGACAAGATCCGGCTGAGTGAAATATTTGAAACCTCGGGTACGGAATTTTTCAAAGTAGCACAGAAAATGAATCTCGAAGGCATCATGGCTAAAAAAGCAGATAGTCTTTACGAAATGGGAAACCGATCACGGGATTGGTTGAAAATAAAAACCTCCGCCAGGCAGGAAGTTGTGATTGGCGGTTATACTAAAAATGACGGAACAGCCAAGCCTTTCAGTTCCTTACTGGTAGGCGTATACGAAAAAGGCAAGCTCCATTACACTGGAAAGATCGGAACAGGATTTAATATCAGTCAGCAGAAAAAAATGCTTTCAACTTTTTCCAAACATATCCGTAAAACAAATCCCTTTGATGAATTACCAGATATTAATAAGCCTTCGAGGTTCAGGCCCAACCCGCCTGATGCCACAGCTACCTGGCTCGATCCGGTTCTGGTTTGTGAGGTAAGCTACAGAGAGTTAACACGCGATGGCATCATGCGACATCCTTCTTTCGAGGGAATACGGGATGACAAATCAGCCAAACAGGTAAAGCTGGAAAAACCTCAGCACGTTGCATCTTCCACAAAATCTGCAAAATCAAAAAACCACCCGTCTTCGGCGAAACTCGAAAAGAAAATTGTTCAGGAAACCCGTACCGGTCAGCCTGTAGACCTGCTGAATCCGCATGAAGAAAGCCAGGTCAAAAAGATCAGCGGGCATCAAATTAAATTCAGCAACCTTACTAAAAAATTTTGGCCTAAAGAAGGTTTCACCAAACGAGACCTTGTGAACTATTATCATAAAATTGCAGATTATATTCTTCCGTATTTGAAAGACCGTCCACAATCGCTCAACAGATTTCCGAACGGAATACTCGGGAAAAGTTTCTATCAAAAAGATGTTACAGGAAAAGTTCCGGACTGGATGAAATTAACCCCTTATGAATCGGATAAAAACAAACATTTCCTGGTCGCGAATGATGAAGCGAGTCTGTTATACATGGCTGCAATGGGTTGTATCGAAATGAATCCATGGAGCAGTACTATTAAAAAACCGGATAATCCTTCATGGTGCATCATTGACCTGGACCCTGATAAAACCACATTCAATCAGGTTATAGAAGCAGCGAATGTTACACATCAACTCCTCGAACATGCCGGTGTAATTAATTTTTGCAAAACATCCGGCTCAACAGGATTGCACATCTATATTCCCCTTGCTGAAAAATACAGTTATGAACAGTCAAAAGAATTCGGAAGGGTAATCGCAAAACTCGTTCATGAACAGTTACCTAAAACTACCAGTATCGAACGGCAGATAAAAAACCGGGATAAAAAAATGTACATTGATTTTCTGCAAAACCGGCCCCAGGCCACCCTTGCTGCCGCGTATTCTCTCCGGCCCAAGCCAGGCGCTCCGGTATCCATGTCGCTCGACTGGGAAGAAGTTAAACCGGGGTTGAAAATTGCTGACTTCAATATTCAGAATGCAGTACAGCGCGTTTTGGAACGAGGTGATATATTCAAACCTGTTCTTGGAAAAGGAATCAATATGCGTCAGGCCCTGAAAAAACTTTCAGATCTGCTGGATAATAATGTGGAATAGATTAAAAAAGAAGGGCGGAACATAGAAATGTTGCCCTTGTTCAATCCTTGCAGTATGATTCTGCGTTGCAACAATAATAAATGATTGAACAAGAAATGCTGACGAGTATCAAAATTTTGCAAAAATCTGGTTAACAAACATAAAAAAAGGGCAAACATAGACATGTTACCCCTTTCAATCCTTACAGTATGATTTCTGCATCACAATATTATTACGGACAAAAAAACGACAGAATGACTTTGATCACACATATGGGAGATTT
>JAEWDG010000093.1 GCA_023390215.1 Bacteroidota bacterium
GAGCCGCTCTATGAATATGGCCCAAGAGCAGATATCGTAAAAAACGGGGCCGTGATCCGTATCCTGGAGTATGATACGGAAACCAAACAACTGCTGCATGAATACGCCTATCATCCAGACCCAGTGGCTAAACCTTCCATTCCCGCATCAGATTATAAGATCAATGGCATTCCCGAAATACTTGCTTTAAGCGGTGACAGGCTACTGATCATGGAACGTTCTTTTTCAAGCGGACAAGCAGGCTGCGTTGTGAAAATATTTCTAGCTGACCTTCGCAACGCAACCGACGTAAAGCAAATTCCATCACTAAAAAATTCGAAGTTTACAGCAGCCTCAAAAAAATTATTATTTAACCTGGATGCACTGGGATTTTACATCGACAACGTGGAAGGATTTTGTTTTGGCCCAAAACTCCCTAACGGCAAACAAAGTCTGTTAATGGTGGCCGATAACAATTTCAATCCGGCTGAGAAAATGCAGTTTTTCCTGTTTGAATGGGAGCCCTAACCAAATATTTCGTTAAGTAGCTGAGCCAGGTGATAGCCGCCTTTCAGTAATTGTTCGTTCAGTGTATCGAGATACTTATAGTTATAGCTGTAATCGAATTTTGTTTTTGATGCATCGGCATACGCGTAGATCTCAGAAGCTATATTGTACGAGTCGCATACCCAATCATCAAGCGACATTGATTTCCATTTTATCTTCTGTTCCCGGGTGATATGGTTGATCGCTTTTGCGAATTCCGTAAAGCTCAGCAACTGGAAATTGATCAGCTTTTCATCCCAAACCTGGTGCAGGTTCGAAGAATCACGAAACCAGAGTAATTTAATCTTGTTTCCACCAAGATCGCTATAATGCCCTACATGCAATGGCTGATGCAGGTCACCTACGATATGAATCAATAACCGCAGGTATTCCTTTTTAAGAGAGTCTGGCAAGTTGCCCTGCCTAAGACCTGCAACAAGAAAATTAATTTTCGTGTACGCGTCTGTGGCCGTATCTGCAGCAAGGAAATCCTTAATCTCTTCACAGGATTTCCCTTCTTCAATATTTACAAAATGCCAGTTATATAACCGGTTATATTTTGGATCCGATTTGATAAAATCCGCCCAGTTACTGCTCATAGCGATCGATTCCGTTCCAAGAATTGCCTGAACTGCCTTACGTGCCTTTTTTGTTAGGTATTGTTCCGCAATTTCACCAACGATCCTATGCCCGTTTACGCCCCAGGCATGCGCATGTTGGGAAAATAGAAAAATTACGCCGATTGCTACGATCGAACAGGTTCTGGAAAATTTCTTTTGCATCATAATGGATTAAGAAAGTTAGTGAATCCCGTAGATAAAAAAACCCCGCTGTTACGGGGTAGGAATTTATCTTAGTCGATTCACAAAATCTTCGATGGCATTTCAGGATCTAGGCCATTTCAGAAGAAGGCATTGATTCCGGAGGATTTCCTGTATCCATAGGCATCTCCATCTGTTCTCCTGAAGTTGCAGGACTGGAAGCCGGTTTTCTGGATCCTGCCCTCTTAGGTGTTGCCTTTTTTGCAGCTTTCTTCGGAGCAGTTTTACCTGCAGATTTTTTAGGCGTTGCCTTTTTTGCAGCTTTCTTCGGGGCAGCTTTACCTGCAGCTTTTTTAGGCGCTGCTTTCTTCGCTGCTTTTCTTGGAGCGGCTTTTTTTGCACTTCTTTTTACAGCTTTCTTAGCGGCTTTTTTAGGCGCTGCTTTCTTCGCTGCTTTTCGGATTGCTTTTTTGGGAGCGGCTTTTTTAGCTGCTTTTTTCACTGCCTTTTTAGGTGCAGCTTTTTTTGATGTTTTTTTGGGAGCTGCCTTTTTGGAACTCTTGGCCATAACGATAGATTTAACGGGTTCGTAAAAAAATTAGACCATTTTCATTTCAAATATCACATAAAAATCAATTCAACAATTTTTTTCATCATACAACTGCATAAATTTTTCTACCCAATACCTGGTCTACGGCTGCATAAATTTCTTTTCTGCTGAAAGGCTTCGAAAGAAAACAATCTGCGCCCTTTGCCAAAGCCTTGTTGCGGTCTGATTGTCCATCATGTGCAGTAATCATAATCACTCCTGTTTCCGGATGTTCTGTCTTTATTGTGGGAATATAATTTACGCCTAATCCATCAGGGAGATGATTATCGAGAAAAACGAGATCGGGTTTTCCTTCTTTGAGAAAGATCCCGGCCTGTTCTATTGTATTGACATGTTCCACTTCCACTTCGGAGTGCCGAAGGACTGTTTTAAGCAAATAGCAAATGTCTCCTTCATCTTCTATAATGAGTACGCGGTACCTGGTGTGTTCAGATTTCATAGTGTTTAACTTATACGATACCCTACTGCAATTTTATTACCATGAGTGAAACAGTTGGAAATTGCCGCAACGGAGGGAGAGAATTCCACATTACGTCCGGAGGCAAAGCCCAATCAAAAAAAAGGGGCCAGGATAAAAATCCAGCCCCGTTTTAAATCCAATATCCTATGAAAAACCTGAACAAAAATATACTCGTGCCTTATGCCGGACAACCGTATAAATACCTTATTTTTTAAATAAATCCGGTTTTTTTAAAATTCCGGGCTTTGATAAACGTCTTCTGTTAGTAATGAAGACCTCATCAACTGCAGAATTAACCATGGCTAAAGGCGAAGGCGGATTCATTCATAAGCTTGAGGGTCTCCGAACCCAGATCTTTTCTTTCATTCGCAGCCGGATTAAAACCGTGGAGGAGGCTGAAGATATTTTGCAGGATGTGTTCTACCAACTTTCAGCCAGTAGCCAGCCAATAGAGGAAGTCTCGGCCTGGTTATATAAAGTAGCCCGCAACAGGATCACTGACAGTTACAGAAAGAAAAAGCTACCACTTGCAGATGACATATTTAGTACTGAAGATGAGGGATCGGATTTAGCAGACTGGAGGGAATTCATCCTATATGATACCCAAACACCGGAAACCGAATACCTGAGAAACCTGTTTTGGGAAGCTCTGGAAAGTGCACTGAATGAACTTCCCGGCGAGCAGAAACAAGCTTTTATTCTGCATGAAATGGAAAGCATTCCCTTTCAGGAAATGGAGAAAATACTGGGCGTTCCCGCTGCTACGCTGGTTAGCCGAAAACGTTATGCTGTTCTGCATCTCAGAAACAGATTGGAAGGGTTGAAAAACGAAATTTTAAATCATTAAACAAGAGAAAATGAAAAAGAAGAAGTGGATGATTTTGCCGATCGTATTGGTTGCCATTGCCGGTTTTTCGGCAGTTGTGATGCTGCTTTGGAATGCCATCTTACCAGATGTAATTCATGTGTCTCCGGTTAATTTCTGGCAGGCCCTGGGAATCCTGCTGTTAAGTAAAATACTTTTTGGAGGATTCAGAGGTGGGGGCTTCAGGGGCGGAGGCCTGCATAATAAAGCAAAGTGGAGGGCGATGCAGGAGAAAATGACATCGATGAGCCCTGAGGAGAGAGAACAGTTCAATTCAGCATGGAGAGAACGATGCGGATGGGGCAGTCAAAGATCCAATCCTTCACCGGAAAATTTTGGGTAGTGGAAATTCTTGTATTTAAAACAGATTTGTGTTCAGCAGAAAGGATAGAAAGGGTAAAGCGGGAACTGGATCAAATTTCTGCCGATTGGAATGTTGACGTTCACGATTGTGACTATGTTCTGAGGGTGGTTGCTCAGAATCGCCAGGGTCCTTCTATTATACGAACGCTGTCAATGGCTGGCTTTCTCTGTGAAGAACTTATTTAAAAAAAGAGGACCGGATAGAAATCCAGTCCCGTTTTAAATCCAATATCCTATGAAAAACCTGCTGCGAAGCTAATCGTAACAGGTGATGTAAACAATACCACAAATGTAGTATAGCATTATACGCTTAATTACCAAGGCCGTTTCCCTGACTGCCTACCCTTTTCGCCTCTTCTTCTGCAGATGTCTTCCTCTGACGGGCTGCTTTTACCTGGTTATTTCCGAACCGGTACATTAAATTCAGCTTAAACTGACGGCTTTCGAAATTTCCGGACGCACGTACATACTGCCCCGCGAATTCAGAAACACCAGCCCATTTGATCGTATGGAATATATCGCTGACCGAGATTTTCAGGTTTGCCTTATTCTTAAATAGCGATTTCTGAACACCGCCTTCCACTGACCAGATCTCCTTGCTCTTGAACGTACCTCCCCAAATAGATGGAGAGTTGTAGAACCCCGTTAATTCAAGTGTAAAACCTTTTGGCAATCGGGCACTGTGCTGCATGTATATGTTATATGCCCACACGTCAAGATCTACGGTTCTGCCTACGCCGAAATTTGCCTGGTAGTGAGAATAATATCCATTGAAGTTCGTAAATACGCTGTACCATTTATAACTAAACGGATAACTGATATTCAGGCTGGCAATATCCTGTTTTGCGAGATTTTTTTTGGTGATGAAACTTTTTGATCTTTCTATCGTATCCACAAGTTGCGTGAATACATCATTCACATGACTGTACGTTAGTACCGTAGTGAGCTTGTATTTGTACGTATTCGTTAATGATATGCTGTTTGTGTATTGCGGGCGGAGGTTAGTGTTCCCTTTTTGAAAAGAATACTCATCGAGTTTGAACTCGAACGGATTAAGATCCTGGTAAGCGGGGCGGTCAATACGTCTGCTGTAACTAACTCCCCATTGCAGTTTGGGATTTTTATTCAGGGTTACCGATGCGCTGGGGAACAGATCTGTGTAATGCCTGTTGAACACAGAATCATACGTAACATAGGTGCCGCCATTTAGTTTGTAACCATTGCTGGTTCCGGTTATATTGGTATTTTCCATACGCAGGCCCGCCTGTATCATAAAACCTTTGAACTGCCGGTTATAGTTGGCATACAGGGCATTGATGTTTTCCTTGTAGAGAAAATCATTGCTGCGAAGCGTATCAAGGATCTTTGATGGACCATATACATTGAACCTGCTGAAATCATTAAAGCTTTTTACAAAAGATATCTTACCACCCAGCCCAAGTTTGCCGTTACCCAGATTTTGTTCATAATCTATCTTCCCACTGTAGATATCAATATCGGTTGGCGCGAGCATATTGTAAACAACGCTGTAAAGAAAGTTTCCATCAACATCCATATAATTATTGGGTTGCAGTTGATTGGAGGAGATACGGAACATACCATAGTCT
>JAEWDG010000096.1 GCA_023390215.1 Bacteroidota bacterium
GTTTGGAGCGAATGGCCGTGTTAACAGGTCTGAAGAAAGATCCTTTTGATTGTTATGAATTCCTGAATAACCTGCATGAAAAAAATAATCTCAACCCTTTGTATTTTTTTCTCATCGCAGAAAAGTCCGGTGTTTACGATAAAAATATTTCTCCCGGCAACGCCAGCTTCCAAAAGCTGATAAAAGAGCACGCCAGGAACTACGAGATAGGACTGCATCCATCCTGGCAAAGTCATGATGATGCAGAGATCCTGAAAAACGAAAAAATCACTTTGGAAAATATCGCATCGGTATCTGTTCAGAGATCGAGGCAACATTATATCCGTATGAAACTGCCAGAAACTTATGAAAGACTGTTGCAGGCTGGGATCAAAGATGATTATTCAATGGGATATGGCAGCGTAAACGGTTTCAGGGCGGCAGTGAACAGGTCTTTTCCCTGGTATAATCTGGCGAAAGAAAAAATTGAATCGCTCATTATTCATCCTTTTTGTTTCATGGATGCTAACAGCCACTATGAACAAAAGCAGGCTATAGAAGAATCGAAGGAAGAGATCATGTATTATCTGAAAATATGTAAAGCGGTGGGTGGAAAAATGATCACCGTTTTTCATAACAGCTTCCTGGGTTCGGGATCTGAGTTCAGCGGATGGAAAAGTCTTTATACTGATTTTATTCGGTCGGCGGTTTAATGGCGTGGGATTTTCGCAAACTCAGATTTACAAGAAATACTCCGATCAATGTAACAATTGAGCCCCAAATGATCAGCGCTGTGAGCTTTTCATCTACAAATAATGCAGCTAAAACCATTGCGACCAGCGGATTTATATACGCATACAACGATGCAATGGCGGCAGGTAAATGTTTAATGGAATAAATAAATGCTGCAAAACTTACCACAGATCCGAGAATGACGAGATACCAAATCACTTCCCATCCAACCAATGGAATCGCGGAAAATGAGATATGCTGACCGGTTAATAAAGAAAATACATAGAGTATTATTCCGCTGAAAAACATCTGCCATCCTGTAGAATGATAAGGATCGAAAGCAGTTTTCTTTCTCATGATCAGCACAGTACCCACACTCCATGATAACATTGCCGATACCGATAAAAATATCCCCCAGCCAAATCCTTTGTGCAACGAATGAAAAGCATTGTCATAAAAAACAATAGCGACACCGGTCAATCCAAGTAACAATCCCGTAAGTGTAAGTGCGTTGATGATCTTTATTTTAAGAAATACCCTTTCGATAATAACTACACTTAGCGGGTATAACGCACCAATCAGTGCGCTGAAACCTGAGGGAATATAATTTAAACTCCAGGTACTTAATCCGTTTGCAAATACGAACATTAATAATCCCAGCAATACAGACCAAAGCAAATCCGGCAGAGAAGGAAAATGCTGTTTTTTTATCAGAAGAAAAAAAATAAGAAATAAAGATCCTGCAAGAAATTGCCGGATGGCCGACATCTCGAGCGCCGGCATCGCATGTACGCCTACTTTACTCACAACCCAGGTGGTGCCCCAAACTGTACTTGTTATAAACAACGCGCCATAACCTTTGGCGGTTCCTGATCTCATAAACGATAATTAATGAAGGAAATGCCTCATTCCGGTCAATACCATTGCAAGATTGTTGGCTTTACAATAGTTGATGGAATCAGCATCTCTTACCGAGCCACCGGGTTGAATAAATGCCACAATACCATGTTCGCCGGCAATCCGCACACAATCATCAAAAGGGAAAAACGCGTCACTTGCGAGCACGGAATTTTTGAGTTCAAAACCGAACTGTTCGGCTTTCGAAATTGCATGGCGCAAAGCGTCTACCCTGCTTGTTTGTCCGCAACCCTTACCAATCAGTTGCCTGTTCTTAACGATGGCAATGGCATTACTTTTAAGATGTTTACAAACAAGGTTTCCAAATATGAGATCTTTTTGTTCGGTTTCGGATGTATCTCTGCCGCCCACTTCATTCCATGTATTATAGTTGCCTGCGTCCGCATCCTGGGTGAGTACCCCATTGAGAACCGATTTGAATTGTTTTGCATGTATTGCATTTGCCTTCAGGCGAAGGAGAATACGGTTTTTCTTCGCCTGTAAAACTTTCATCGCCTCCTCTGAAAATCCCGGTGCGATCAATACTTCAAAAAACAACTCACTGATTGCTCCGGCAGTGCTTTCATCTATTTCCTTATTGGCAACCAACACCCCACCAAAAGCGCTTTCAGGATCACCTTCCAATGCCGCATCCCAGCTCTGCTTCAACGTTTGCCGTGTTGCGATGCCACAAACATTTGTGTGTTTAATAATGGCGAACAAAGGCTCTGCTTCACCGAACTCACGAATCAGCTTAACTGCCGCATCTACATCAACAAGATTATTATATGAAAGAGATTTTCCGTGAAGTTGTTCAAATACATCGTTCAGGTTTCCATAATATAATGCCTGCTGATGCGGATTTTCACCATAACGTAAGGCATACGGTGAGGTGAATGCTTCAGCGAACATACGATCGGCTTCAGGGTTAAAATATTTAGTGATAGCAACGTCGTAACGCGTCACTATATCAAAAGCTTTTGCCGCAAACTGTTTTCTTTGCTGCAGATCGGTCTGGCAATATTGTGTTCGAATGATGTCAACGAGCGTTTGATAATCATCTTTAGAAGCAATAACGGTTATATCTCTGAAATTTTTTGCTGCCGCCCGGATCATGGAAGGTCCACCGATATCTATTTTTTCGATGATCAATGGTTCCTTTTCCTCTTCACTGAGGCCTTCATCGGCATTAACAGTAGCCAGGGTTTGTTCGAACGGATAAAGATCAACAATTACCAGGTCTATTTCAGGAATTTGAAAATCCTTCATCTCCCGGATGTCATTTTCATTATACCGCCTGCCTAAAATCCCCCCGAATACAGAAGGATGTAATGTTTTAACACGACCACCGAGTATGGAAGGATAAGAAGTGATTTCTTCAACAGGAATGCAGGATAATCCGAGTTTTTCTATAAATTGTTGTGTACCGCCGGTACTGTATAAAGTTACGCCCGATGCCGCAAGTTCTCTTACGAGCGGTTCCAGCCCATCCTTATAAAATACAGAGACGAGTGCCGAACGAATGCGCTTCATGATAAAAGATTTTAGTGTAGGAGCGGATAATAGATGAATGCACCCTGCTCCGGTATTGAAAAACAGGGCAAAGCTAACTGTTCACATATGCTTTTCCATTTTGCAATTTTCCACAAACTGTTAGAACCATCGAACAGGATCAATTGAGGTTTTACCTGATGCAGCATTTCCGTCAAATCTATCCTTGCGTTTTGTGTAAGAAGCAGGATGTCGCAGCTATCCACCGGCGCAGGAATAAACATTCCCGCATCAACCACAATGATCTTCTTATTATAGTATTCGAATATTTTTCCATCATGTAATGTTCTGTTGCATTTCTCCCCTCCCCCTCCGAGATTTGCCAGGGCGGGATAAACAATCATTGACTGAAATTTGGGATCAGAAATTACTCCGCTATCGGCAACCAAAAGGGATTTTCTCCTATCGATAAAATGAACAGCAGTCTGGCGGGGCAGATTATAAAATATGATTTTCGGTTCAAGGCCTTTCGATAACAAAACAACTGAATGTACGAATAGCAGCGCCGCAATTGACGCAAGGGATACATTCAAATAACCCGGTTTATTTTTTCGGAGTGAAAGGAATAAAAAGAAAACCGCCAGCGAAAGCAACAACAACGAAAAGCTATTGAAATAGATCGCGGGGATTGTGGCGCCGGGCAATCTGTCAATAAATTTCACGATGCCATTCATCAGGCACACTCCGTAATAACAAAGCTTTCCTGTAACAGTTGCTAAAGCAGGAAGCCACGAGAAACCAATTACGGCAAAACCCAGAATAAGAATAGCGCTTGAGAGTGGTACGACGATCAGGTTAGCAATAAGAAAATAGACAGGAAACTGGTGGAAATAAAAAAGACAGGCCGGAAGGGTAGCGAACTGTGCACTGATACTAACGGAACTGGCCTTCCATATATACCTGACCACAGGATTTTTGACAAATACAAGCCGGTAAAGCGGATCCTGAAATGTAACAATTCCGATAACAGCAAGATAGCTGAGTTGAAAACCGATATCCCATAAAAAGTAGGGATTATATAAAAGCAGAAAGAATGCAGAACTGGCCAGCGCATTAAATATCGAACCTTTATATTTCAATGCCCGTCCTGTTAACATGAATGAAAACATAACCGCGCTGCGTAAAACAGAAGCTGAAGCCCCACTTACAAATGAGAAAATCCAGAGACCGGCAATGCACAAGGCCGACTGAAGAAGGATCTTTTTTTTTAGGCCGGGAATGCGGGATAGGATATTGATAAGAATGAGATAAACTAACCCAAGGTGCAAACCCGATATAGCCACAACATGAATGACGCCTGTGTTACTGTATGCTTGCTGAAGTTCTTTGTCCAGATCACCTTTGTATCCTACCAGTAGTGCTTTGGTTACTCCCTTCGCTTCTTCGTTATCCGGAAAAAATCGATCGACCGCTTCAACAGCAAATTTCCGCATATGCAAAATAGCCAACCGAAACATATTGGGTTCCGAATAACCCGTCAATTTCCAGTCGTTCTTATGCAAATAGGCCTGGTGAAAAATGCCTTTCAGTGCGGCATAATTTTCATAATCGAACCCTCCCGGATTGCCCATATTCTTTACCGGCAAAAAAACTGAACGGCTGAATAAGATCGAGCCCGCCTTAAGCTGAACACTTAAACTGTCCCGCTCAATATTCAGCATAACAATCCCCGTAGCAGCAATAATATTTGAATCGCTGATCACATAGCGAACGCTTGCAATGGTTCGCAGATATTTACCATTCCATTCAGGTTGTTCATCGAGCTGTAGCTCCATTGCCTGAATGTTTTTTTGAAGTCCTACCCAATCAGGCCTTGTCTGCACATCTGCTTTACCTGTTAACCCTGCAAAAAGGAAAAGTATGGCAGTTGACCCAAACACTCCCGTTCCCAAATAAGCACGAAAAACAAATTTTAAGGGGAGCAGATGAAGCAGCAGAAATAAAAATAACGCAAGGGAAAAAATAAGCAGAAAATAGTTTGAAAATAATGGCAGTTGCCTCCCAAGTATTATCCCGGTCATTGCCGGAAACAACAATCTTGTAAACGGAGCCTGCTTCCAGAATGGAAGGTCAAATTTCATGTGACAAGCTAAAACGGATTGCCTGCCATGCCGCGACAAATAAACGGAGATAAAAAAAGAAAAAAACTATTTACTCAGGTGCATACTTCTTTCCCTGTAAAGTTGCCTGAAATAAGGATCCCGCAGATCTTTTATAAAACGAATGGCTTCACCCGTACTTTTCATTTCAGGTCCGAGTTCTTTATTAACGCCGGGGAATTTATTGAAAGAGAAAACCGGTTCTTTAATTGCAAACCCCTCCAGTTTTTTCTCAAAACTGAAATCCCGAAGTTTAGCTGAACCAATCATTACTTTGGTGGCAATATTCAGATAGGGAATTTGATAAGCTTTTGCAATGAATGGCGTGGTACGGGATGCCCGGGGATTGGCTTCGATCACATAGACATTTCCATCTTTAATAGCGAACTGAATATTAATCAATCCTCGTATATCAAGCGCTTTGGCAATCTTCTCCGCATATTCCTCCATTGTATGTACGATCAGCGGAGAAAGATTGAACTGTGGCAATACGGCATTGCTATCCCCGCTGTGAATACCCGCCGGTTCAATATGTTCCATCACACCCATCACATGAAACGTTTCGCCGTCGTAGATCGCATCGATCTCTGCTTCCTGACATCTGTCGAGAAAATTATCGATGAGAATTTTATTTCCGGGCAAATGTTTGATGAGGCTTAATACGCCTTTCTCGAGTTCTTCATCATTCAACACAATACGCATACGCTGTCCACCCAACACATAGCTCGGACGAATCAAAACCGGGTAGCCCACCTCACGCGCCACTTCGATGGCTTCGTCTGTGTTTTATGCAGTGCCATATTTCGGATACGGAATATCAAGCGATTTCAGCATGTCGCTAAATCGTCCGCGGTCTTCGGCGATGTCCATATTATCGAAGGAAGTTCCAAAGATCTTAACGCCCATCTCGTGCAGCCGTCTTGCCAGTTTCAACGCGGTTTGTCCTCCCAACTGAACAATTATACCTTCCGGCTTTTCATGCTCAATGATCTCCCAGATATGTTCCCAGAAAACAGGTTCAAAATAAAGTTTATCAGCAATATCAAAGTCAGTGGAAACCGTTTCGGGATTGCAATTGATCATGATGGCTTCATAACCACTTTCCTTGATCGCCAGTAATCCGTGAACGCAGCAATAATCGAATTCAATACCCTGGCCTATGCGGTTGGGACCACTTCCCAAAACGATGATCTTTTTCTTTCCTGAAACGATCGATTCATTTTTGTTGCTGAGCTTTAGTTCCATTATTAATAAGGATTTTGAAGATCCGATTTTGAATAAGTTTTATCCGAAATTTCGAAATTGGTTTTTGCTGCTGGCGTTTTGATCTGCAGATTATCCTTCCCCATCATCTTTAACAGCAACGACAAGGGAATTAACAGAATAAAAAAAACCAGGCTTAAAATTACCGGGCCACTTATCTTTCCAATCATTTCGCCCATCCCAAACCAGGCGCTGTTCAGTAAAATGTTGAAG